>JAKAGH010000128.1 GCA_021817645.1 Deltaproteobacteria bacterium | reverse complement strand
AATTGGGGAAATTGTGATTAGTAACGAAATTTTTTAGATATTCCGCAACACAATGCTTATATTTTTTGACGAAATAAAGCCGCGGAGTTCAAGTGGAGAAATGGCAGAAATGAGAGTGAAAAAGAGTGAAACGGGCCAAACGGAACTGAGCGCGCCGGAGACCACTACCGCCATACTCAGGCTGGATCTGCTGCGGACCTATAAGCTTTCCTGGCTGCCGGGAGATCTGCTGGCCGGCCTGATCATTTTTGCAGTTACCATCCCCGCGGCCCTGGCTTACGGCCAATTAGCCGGCCTCCATGCCGTCAACGGCCTTTACGCCTCCCTGTTGGCCATGGGGGTCTATGCCTTCTTCGGCACATCCCGTCAACTGATCATCGATGCCGAAGCGGCGGTGGCCATCCTGGTGGCGACCTCCGTGGCCGGGGTGGCCGCGGGTGGAGATCCGGTCCGCTTCGCGGCTCTGGCCGCGCTGGAAGCCGTCATGGTGGGAGCCATCCAGGTGACCGGGGGGCTGCTTCGGGTCGGGTTCATTGCCGACTTCCTCCCGAAATCCGTGATCATTGGCTTTCTTAACGGTATGGCCCTGATCATCATCATGGCCCAGGCCGACAAGATTTGTGGCCTGGAACTCGCACACAGCGATTTCTTTCCCCGGGTCTGGGAATTTTATACGAAGATTCACGAATTTCATCGACTCACCCTGACCATCGGCGTGGGCTGTCTTTTGGGTTTGGTCGTGTTTTACTTCGTGCCGATAATCCCTGAGGCCTTGGTGGTGGTGGCATTGGCCACCCTGGCGGTGAACTGGTGGCACCTGGGGGCAGGCGGAGTCAGTCTGATTGGCTTGGTTCCCGCGGGATTGCCGTCACTGGAACTGCCGCCCATCAAATTCACCGATGTCCTGGACCTCTTGCCCATTGCCACAGGCGTGGCCCTGGTCTCTTATGTCGACACCACCATCACGGCCCGGGCTTTCGCCATGCGCGGCGGTTACCGGTTGGACCATAATCAAGAGATGATCGCTCTGGGGCTGGCCAATGTGGGGACCGGCCTTTTCCATGGGTTTACCGTGGGCTCCAGCCACTCGCGCACCGCGGTTAATGAGATGTACGGCGGCCGCACTCAACTTGCCGGACTCATAGCTACTGTCCTGCTCGGCTTGTTTTTGCTCCGTTTCACCAATATTCTCCAGAACATCCCGGTGGCGGCCCTGGCCGCGATCATCATCGCCGCGGGCTTCCGCCTGATAAACTTAACAGGAGTGTGGAGAATATTCCGGACCCGGCCGGCTTCCGGGGTGGTCAGTCTGGCTACCACCTTTGCGGTTCTCATCAGCGGTCTGATGACCGGGATCCTGGTGTCGGTGGCCTTCGCCATTATCCTGGTGCTGCACCGGCTGGCCCGGCCTCATGAAGTCGTCACCCGGCCCCCGACGATCCCGGGATTACTGATCTACCGGTTTGGGGGGCCGCTGTTCTTTTTTAACGCCGCCTATTTCAACAACCGCGTTCAGGAGGTAATCGAGACCGCCACCGCCACCGCCCCGGTGACCTACTTTGTCATTAATGCCGAAGCCATCGTCGATATGGATGTTAATGCCGCAGAGATGTTGGATGAGCTTTACCAATTTCTGAGAAGACGAAACATTGTCTTGGGCATTTGCGCCGCCAAGGGACATTTCCGCAGAATGCTGCTCAACACCCGCCTGACCAAACGGGAGGGCCTCAACCTTTATCTCTCCCTCTCTGAAGCCCTGCAGGATATTGGTAAGAGGCTGTTAGAGGAAGAAAGGAGAGCTACGGTCGCAGCAGAGTCAGTGATGCCGGAATTGCCGCGAGCAAACGCAGGAATGGCGGAAACAGTGGCAGAAGTAGTGGCAGAAGTGGCAGAAGCAGAAGTGGCGGAAACAGCAGAGGCGGAAGCAAAAGCCAAGGCAAAAGAGGCCACAAAGGCCGCGGAAGAAGAAGATTGCTGACCGAGTCAGGCTGACACTAGAAAAAATGGTGCTAATCCAGTTCCCGGCTTTTGTTTTCATTTGAGCTGCGAATAAATACTGGCCAAGGCAATAGGAATCAAGATCCAGCCGAGGATCATTTCCAGATAGAAGAAGAACCAGATAAGAAAATTCCTGGACTCGTGGTCCCAATTTTTCCCCAGACCCAGCTCCACCGGTAGAAACCGATCCAAACTGAGAAGAATCCTGATAATAATTGATCTGGAAATTTTTCCATTGGTGGCAAATTTTCCTTGCTTCAAATATAAAGGATCGTACAGATAGGCGCCAATAATGATCAAGACCAGGCTGACAAAGAAGACCCGGAAAGGGGCCCGGCCATAACCTGCCAGCACCCCCCAGAAAAACCACTCCAGCCATCTGCTTGGGTCCCACCAGTGCTTCGTTTCCGCCAATTCCCGGTTATGCATGTGCATAAAAATCTGGTTGGCCCAGGCTTCCTTGCCGATGCGCTTGAAGAAGGATTCCACCTGGATATAGCTTTGGGTATTAAAAGGACTGGCATCCACAAAATCCTTAATTTTTTCAAAATCCTCCTGTTGATAATCCTTGTTGTCAGGTTTATCAAAACTGATCCGGTTGTAAGTCAGCTCTCCTAAATCCACTTTCCGGACCTTGGTTTTTTTATCTATCTCCGGCCACTTAACCTTTTCGAAGAGCAGATTTTGCAAGGCGCTATTGCTGAAATCAGCCGAGCTTTTGATCGCCACCTGATTAAAATAAGCCCGGCCTTTTACCTGAAGATAACTGGCATCTAGCTGAGACAGATTCACACAGTTCAGTGTGAGGTTACGCTGGATGACGGCTCCCTCGAGATTTATCGCCGAAATGTCAGTTATCTTTTTGCAATTACCTTTGTCATCTTTTGATACGCCTATTTCCAGATCGTAATAATTCCCATAAGACAGATTAACATCGCCACGAATGGCCTCGGGTTCAAAGAAGAATTTTTGTCCTACCTTTAGGTTAGAAAAGTTAACTCTCTTATTATTTAATAATTTCGTCTCTTGGACCCGAAACTCTTCATTGACCTCGGCTGAAAGAAAACTTACGGGTCCATGAAATTCAGACTTATTGAGGTTAAGACCCCACCCTACTTTAATGCTTTTAAAATTGGCCAGTCCTTTGGGATTTAAAAACTTGGCCTTGTCTGCCATGAGATGTCTGCCGGTGGCGGCCACCACGAAGTTCACCGGACCATGAAATTTCGCTTCTGTCAGGTAGATGGTATAATTCACCTTCATGCCATTAAAGATGGCGTCTTTGTCCTTACTGCAAAATTCCGCCCTTTTAGCATAGAATTTTCCGCCGATAGTAGCGGCAGTCCATTCCACCTCTTTTTCAAAAATGGCATCATTGTAATTGACATCTCCATCGACCTTCATTTCTTCAAAACTCACCGGGGCATAAAATCGGGAGCCGCTCAGGTCTAATGGCTTCTTAAAGTAAGTGTTTTGGCAATTAACCTCCTGCTTAAATAAGCATTGGGAAAGACGGGTATAATAATTTATTTCTGCATTTCTTAAGTCCAAAGGCTCATCAATGACGGCATGGCTAATTTGGATGCCTTGATACTGGGGGCAGCTGCTGCTGTCGAATCCCTTGACCAGCAACTTGGTGAGAAAGCCGGCGCTCAATCTGAGCATTCCGGGGTCCGGTCCGAACTTTGCTTTTAAATCCGCATCACTGCCTTGCTTTACCTGCTCCAAGACCCACTTCTCCTGGGGGGTCAGCGGCTTGTCTGCGACTGCGTCCCTCTGGCAACTGCCAGACTGCGCCTGCAGTGCCAGGATCAAGCACAACATCATGAAAAATCTCAATACCTTCAAGCCTGTCCCTTTAATACCGCCCCCCCACTGCCACAGGGAAAAGGTAGACATGGTTATCATCCTCCGGTAGCGAGAGCTGCCTGGGAGCCATTATAATTCAGTTGACAAAATTTTAGGAAGGGTTAATCTGAAGGCAAATTTTAAGTCAGGAGAATGTTATGAAAAAAATCCTTCTGCTTACCATGGTTGCCTTGTATCTGGTTTTGAACCTCTCGGCTCTAACCTGGGGCGGCGTGAAACTAAATAACTGGTATGTATTTGACACCGAGTCAAAGCCGAAATAAATCAGATTGGTGAGAAAGAGCAGATAAATAAACGACTCCTATTTTAGAAAGAAAGCAGTATTAAACTAAAAGGGGCTGAGATACCACTCAGCCCCTTTTCTTCTGGCCACGGAAGATAGTGTCGTGTCCCAGGAATGCCTTACATAACTTGGCCGGTCTTTCCCCCTCCCCCTTCGAGGGGGGAGGGTCGGGGTGGGGGTGGCGTCTTTTGGCTGATTACAGCAACTTAGCCAAACTCGCCTCCCTCACCATAGCCCTCTCCCCCGAGGGTAGAGGGAATAATATTGGGCATATTCCTAGGTGATATTTTGTACCTAATTACTGGGACGTCACACTAGAACCTGGGTGCGTTCCCGCTACCTCTAAATTTAACCGCGCAAATTGATCAATCCGGTATAAATTAAGCCAACATGGGCCAGCCATCAACCTTTCAATATTTCCGCCTCTTTTTGATTTTGCATCTCCTGGTCCTGGGAGCCTTTTACCTCTGCATCGGCTGCTACGTCGTGGTGGGCTCCCTGCATCAAGGGAACCTGATTGATCTTTCCGGGAAACCGGTGGGGGCAGATTTTGTCGGTTTTTGGGCTGCTTCCCAGGTGGCCCGGACCCAAGACCCCGGCGCGGTTTTTTCCAGCGGGGCGATTACGGCCGCGGCCCGGAAAGTCATCGGGGCCGAAATTTCTCCCCGGCATTGGAACTACCCGCCGACTTTCCTACTCCTGGTGCTGCCCCTGTCGGCCTTGCCTTATCTGCTCTCCCTCCTGGGTTGGTTAGCCGTTACCTGCATCGGTTATCTGAGCGTGGTCCGCCGGATCTTCACCGCGAGCCGGGCCTTTTGGCTCTTCCTGGTTTTTCCCGGTGCGGTGGCCAATTTTCTTTATGGCCAAAACGGCTATCTCTCCACCGCGTTTTTGGGAGGTGGCCTCTTGTTAATCGACCGCTATCCCTTCCTGGGCGGGGCCGTCCTGGGTCTGCTCAGTTATAAGCCCCAGTTGGCCTGCCTCATTCCCGTGGCCCTGGCCGCGGGCAGAAACTGGAAAGCCTTGGCTGGAGCCGCGGTGAGCACCGCCGCTCTGGTGGCGGGCAGCCTCCTGGTGTTCGGCGCCCAGGTCTGGGCGGGCTTCTTTAACAACCTGTTTCTGGCTGCGGGCCTCCTGGAGGTGCCCCATCTGTGGCCGAGAATGCCCACGGTTTTTGCCGCGGCCCGGCTATTAGGGGCAAACCATGAATTGGCCCTGGCGCTGCAGGCGGCGGCCGCGGTGGGAGCAGTCGCCGCGGTGGCCTGGGTCTGGTTCCGGGGCCTGCCCTTGCCTCTGCGCGGCTCCATCCTGACTCTGGGAATTATCCTGGCGACCCCGTATGCCTTTGAATACGATCTGGTCATCCTGGCCCTGCCCTTTGCCTGGCTCGGGCGGGAGGCTTACGCGCGGGACTGGCAGGGCGAAGAAATCTTCTTACTGCTGGCCTGGACGATACTGGCCTGGGCTACTTTGCGGCCGGTGTGGGTCTGGGAAGGGTTCAAAAATTTTCCCCTTAATCTGGCGGTGGTGGCAGCCCTGACGCTCTTGGTGGTTTATCGGGCAGGCAAGAACTTTTGTGTGGAAAATGGGAGGAGATGATCTTCCAGAAAGGCCGTTTGGTCTTGGGGCCGGCAAAAACTCAAACTGTACCCGCCCTTCTGAGTGGCGCGCCCGGAGGGATTTGAACCCCCGACACATGGATTCGTAGTCCTCCTATGCAGGACCGCAAGGCCAGTAAACCCGCATGGTTGACACATTGGTATTCCAGGATATATGTCAAATTCAGATACTTTTTGGCAAAACCTACTCACCGACCTACTCACCAGATAGACCGGTTTAAAACTTTTGCCAAAGGTTTAGAATTTTGAATTCACCTGGGAGGCATTTGCCTGTTCCCCTTGTGAATGTCCATTTGGATGTCCATTTGCTTTTGTCCACAGGTTGGGAAGAAAAGTGCGGCTCTCGAGCAAAGTTAAACTTCTCCCAATATTTTTTTAGCCTCGGCCAGAAAGCGTTCCTGGAGTTTTGCCATCTTTTTTCGTTCTTCACTTTCGATTTCCATCTGCTTCCAAAACAAGTCCTTATCCAGGTAAGAATGAATGGCTTCTATCGTCATCTCTCTAAGGAGCTTCGGATGAATGGCATCCAGTTCACATGCACCATATTCCCCAAACCGATCAACGAACCGCTTGGTCCTAGAGTCCGTGGGTTTTACCGCATCAAAGGCATGCGGAAGACGATGTTCCTCAATCTGTTCCTGGTTAAGAGCCACTCGCACAAATTTGATACCGTTAAGTCCATGTCGCTCTTTGAGACTCTGCTGGGTAGCATCGCCGGCGGCCAGACCTGATGGATCGAAATCGCCGAAGTATAAGAGCACAGGCATCTGTCCTTGGGAAATAGCACTCTCAGCTCGCTCTACAAACTTCCTCAAAGAAGTTGTGCTATCAAATCCACGACAAGTTGCATGCTGGATACAATAGTCTGATGATAAATCTTCAAATATCATTGATAAAGCGTCCTTTTCGCACCAGGTCTCGATGTAATGGTCCTGCCCTTGCACCAGACGCCGCTGATAGTTGCCAAGGGCTTCGCACATCAATTTAACATACTCCCATGCATCAGCAAAACCTATCCTATCTGAAATGCGCCTGGCGCGGTCATCTATGATGTCCCAGTCGAGCATGCCGTCCACCCGCATGTTGGTCATGAGTTTGGACAGGTCGTTGTATTTTGACCTGGTGTTCTCACGCTTGCCAGCAGCCACCAGCTGATAGAAGATTTGACGCACGGTTAGAGGTTCATACTCTATGAGATCGTTCACAATGTCGGAGACATCCTTGGCCTGCTGCAGACGTTTCTCAGTCCATGACCATTTACGCCGTTTGACATAACCGAGTTCCAGCTTCATTCTCTATCCTCCATGGCCAAGCACAGGTATGTTCAGGCCAGGCCAAAAATCTGCAATTTAAAAAACACTGTAGAAAAATTAGTTAGGGTGACTTTCGGAACTACGAAATGAATTAAAACAGACAGGGAAAGGGAACGATCCGGGGGACAAGATTATAATCGGCAAGGTTAAGCTTGATTTCCTGCAAACGCCGCACGAGGGCCCTCAGTGCCGCTGCTTTAAAGTTGGCCAATTGCGCTTGGGCGATGGCCGCCATGGCCTCAACAGTGGCCGACGCAGCAACTTTAGAGATGTGGGAAAGGAATTGGGCTATTCTGGAAGCGCGCTCAAGCTCCGCTCTGAAGATATCAGCTCGCCAGCGTATAAAATATCCAATGAAGAGCCCAAAGAAGAGCGTCGTAGAGGGTAGAAGGCCAGGGCCAGCCGTGGCAAATAAGCAAAAACCAAAAGATACCGCCAGAAATTCTACTGTCGCCTGGTTGTAAGGGCGGGTATCAGATGTCACCATTCCAAATATAGCATCCATATTATAGGGCCACTATATTTAATAGCAGGAATAATAGTCAAGGGAAAAAATAACGTCACAAATAAGAGTGCTCATCGATGATCTTGAGATGTTTTGGGTTCATCTCACACCTCTGAAAAAGGTGCCCTTCTTTGGTGCCGGAGATCCAGGTCTGGTGGGCTAAAGAGCAGGGAACGGAGGCCGCCAGGAATACCGCCAACTTGCTGGAAGGGACGGTTTCCAAGGTCAAGGATGGTTCGAATTTAGTGGAGAAAACGAATGTGGCCTTTTCCCAAGTCAGTATCAGCACTGCCTCTCCGGCTCCCTCCTAAGAATTTTTCCCATCTAACCAAAAATTAACTTTGCCTTAATCTTGGTGAAATATTCCCCGGGTATAAGTTTGTCTACCTGTCTAGACAAATTGGAGGCTTTCACCTTGATGATCAACCGCAACAGCGAAGTTCCCTGCTATAGCCAGCTTTCTAAGATTCTGCTTGAGCAAATTCGCAGCGGGAGTCTTTCACCGGGCGGGCGATTGCCCACTGAAAGCGCGATCAGCAAAAAATATAAGTTAAACCGACATACAGTCAGACGCGCTATTGAAAGTCTCGCAGAAGAGGGGATGGTTTATAAAATTAAGGGCAAAGGAACCTTTTTAGCAAAAACTAAAATTCCTTATAAAGTTTCTAAGAAAACCCAATTTACTAAGATCGGA
>JAKAGH010000127.1 GCA_021817645.1 Deltaproteobacteria bacterium | reverse complement strand
CCACCGCGTTTGCACCTATCGCGGCCCCGGAGGGCCATGGCGTCTCCGCCGCCGCTGTGGGCCTTGCCGCTGGTCTGGCCGGAGTGGCCGCGGGCGCGGCCGCAGTAACTGCCTTGAAATTGGGCAGAGAAAAATCCACTACCGGCTCCGAGACCAAGAAGGACTAGCCTATGGGACTCAGCCGCCGAGATTTTCTCAAGGTGTCCGCCAGTGGGGGCCTGATGTTGGCGTCCAACCTCACCCCGGTGCCGGGTCTGGCTCGAGAGCCGGTGCATCTCCTGCCCGACGCCCAGGGTATTCTCTATGACGCCACGGTCTGCATCGGTTGCAAAGCCTGCATGACCGCCTGCAAGGAATACAACCATCTGCCCCCTGATCACTACCACCCCGACAACATTTGGGACGATCCCGTGGATCTGTCCGCCAAAACCATCAATATTGTCAAGCTTTATACCAACGGCACCGGCGTGGCCAAGGATCAGGAGAAAAACGGCTACTCCTACATCAGGCGCCTCTGCATGCATTGCGTCGATCCTTCCTGCGTCTCCGCCTGCCCGGTATCGGCCCTCACCAAAGACCCGAACACCGGGGTGGTGCGCTATAACAAGAATAACTGCATCGGCTGCCGTTACTGCCAGATTGCCTGCCCTTACAACGTCCCCAAGTTCCAGTGGGACCAGGCCTTTCCCCAGATCGTCAAATGCCAGCTTTGCGCCCATCGCTTCCCCCAGGGCGGCTATGCGGCCTGCTGCGAGTTCTGCCCCACCGGCGCCTCCATTTTCGGCAACGTCCAGGACCTCATGAAGGAGGCCAAACGGCGCCTGGCCCTGAAACCGGGACAGATGGCGGAATACCCGCTACGAAGGGTGGATTCGCACGACAAAACCCCGCGCAAGGTGACGCCGTATCTCAATCACATCTACGGGGCTCAAGAAGGCGGCGGCACCCAGGTTCTCATGCTGGCCAACGTCCCCTTCAACCAACTGGGGCTCCCGCAGTTGCCCCCCGGCTCCCAGGCGAGCCACTCCGAAACCCTGTACCATACTCTATATAAAGGGATGATCGTTCCTTACGTCGTTCTGGGCGGCCTCTTTTATCTGATTTATAAAAACACCACCGGCCATGAGTTGCCCTAAACTGGGGGTCTATAATGACTGATAAATCTTCAGGTACAAATCAAGCCAGCAGGTCGTCCCTGGCCGCGGCCCAGGCCCGGTCCCGGCACGAATTCAAACCGGTGGGCGGCAACCTGATCACCAAACCGTTTCTGGTTCTGGCAGCCCTGGCCTTGATCGGGATTATCCTGATGCTCTACCGCTATGCCGCGGGGCTGGGAGCAGTCACTAACCTGAGCGACGGCTATCCCTGGGGCATCTGGATTACCTATGACGTCCTGGTGGGCACTGCCCTGGGCTGCGGCGGCTATGCCATGGCCCTCCTGGTTTATGCCTTCAACCACTGGGAGTACCACCCCGTGGTGCGCTCCGCCGTACTCACCAGTGTTTTCGGTTACACTCTGGCAGGCCTGGCCATCTTTCTGGACATCGGGCGCTATTGGAACGGCTATAAGCTGTTCCTGCCCTGGACGGTCAATTTCAACTCCGTTCTGGTGGAAGTGGCCCTGTGTATCGGCGCCTACGTGATGGTGCTGTGGATCGAACTGCTACCTGCCATTCTAGAGAAATCCCCCAATAATAAAAAGGCCTCGCTCTGGCAGCATCGCCTGGAACGGTGGCTGCCGGTCATTGCCGCGGTGGGCATCCTGTTGCCCACTATGCACCAATCTTCCCTGGGGACGCTGATGATCATTGCCGGCCATAAGCTCTCGCCTCTGTGGCAAACCGGCCTGCTGCCCTTCTTTTTTCTGCTTTCAGCCGTCACCATGGGTTTTGCGGTGACCGTCTTCGAATCCGTCCTCTCCTCCCTGGCTTTCAAGCGGCCCTTTGAGACCCCCATGCTGGGGCGCATCTCGGTGGGCATGGCCTGGGTCATCGTGGTCTACCTGGCGGTCCGTTTTGCGGACCTCCTTTTCCGGGGCGCCCCCGTCTTTACCAGCGGTTTCCAGAGTTTCATGTTCGTCCTGGAAAACCTCCTGTTCCTGGTGCCGGTGCTGCTGCTGGTAAATCCGGGACTGCGCCAGGACCTCCGCTTCATTTTTCTGGCGTCCATCGCCATGCTCCTGGCGGGGTCCCTGTACCGTTTCAATGCCTTTCTCATCGGCTATAGCCCGGGTCCCGGCTGGCACTATTTCCCGGCCCCTGCGGAAATTTTCATCACCTTGGGAATCCTGGCCGTTGAACTCATGGCCTATCTCTATTTCGTCAAGAGATTCCCGGTGCTGCCCACAGAGCATGCCTAATTCTGCCTTTAAGGAGAGGTAAACATGGCCAAAAGAATCACCATCGACCCCATTACCCGGATCGAAGGACACTTACGCATAGATTGTGAAATAGACGGCGGCAAGGTCACCAACGCCTGGTCGTCGGGCCAGATGTGGCGCGGTATCGAGGTCATCCTCCAAGGACGCGACCCCCGGGATGCTCCCACCTTCACCCAGCGGATCTGCGGGGTCTGCACCACGGTCCACGCCCTGGCCTCGGTGCGGGCGGTGGAAAACGCCCTGCAGATGGAGGTGCCCCTCAACGCCCAGTATATCCGCAACCTCATCATGGCCGCCCACGGGGTCCACGATCATATCGTCCATTTCTATATCCTCTCGGCCCTGGACTGGGTGGACATCACCTCAGCCGTCAAGGCCGACCCCAAAAAATCGGCGCAACTGGGTGACAGCCTCTCTTCCTGGTCCCGGAACAGTTACCAGGAAATGAAGGCGGTCCAGGACAAGCTCAAGGCCATTGTCGCCTCGGGCCAGTTGGGCATCTTCGCCAACGGCTATTGGGGCCATCCGGCCATGAAGCTGCCCCCGGAGGTCAATCTGATGGCCGTGGCCCATTACCTCCAGGCCCTGGAGTACCAGCGCAAGGCCAACCAGATTGTCTCCATCCTGGGGGCCAAAACGCCCCACGTCTCCAACCTGGTGCCGGGCGGCGTCTCCACCGCCATCAACCTGGATTCCCCCTCGGCCCTGAACATGGAGCGGCTCTATTACATCAAGACCCTCATCGACGAGGTGGGCGACTTCGTCAAACAAGTCTACGTGCCGGACGTCTGCGCGGTGGGCGCCATGTACGCCGACTGGACCAAGTACGGGGCCGGGGTCACCAATTACCTGTCGGTGCCCGACATGCCCATGGACACCAAGGGCACGGTCTTCAGCCTGCCCGGCGGCTATATCGCCAACGCCGACCTCAAGACCTTCAAGCCCATCACTTCTTATCATGATGATTACTTCCGGGAGGGCGTCAAGGAGTCCATCAAGCATTCCTGGTACAAAGGCGATTGGGCCAAGCATCCCTATGACGAAGCCACCGAACCCAATTACACGGGCTTTAAGGACGCGGGCAAGTACTCCTGGGTCAAGGCCCCCAGCTTCTATGACCAGCCAGCCCAAGTGGGGCCGTTGGCCAATGTCCTGTGCATGTTCGCCGCGGGCCACGCGCCCACCAAGAAATACGCCACCCTGGCCCTGGACACCGTCAGCAAACTGGCGGGCGCCAAGGTGGGGCCGGAAATCCTCCATTCCACCATCGGCCGCCATGCCGCCCGGGCCATCCGCTGCGCCGTGCTCTATGACGAACTGAACACCCAGTGGACGGCCTTGATGAACAATATCGCCAAAGGCGATCTCGCCATTTGCAGCAAGTACCCCATCAAGCCGGGGGAAAGCCGGGGCTTCGGCTTCCACGAGGCGCCCCGGGGAACGCTCTCCCACTGGGTGGTGATCGACTCCAATAAGATCAAAAACTACCAGTGCGTGGTGCCTTCCACCTGGAACGCCGGGCCCCGCAACCAGAACGACGCCATGGGGCCTTACGAGGCCTCTCTGGTGGGCAACCCCATGGCCGACCCCGAGAAACCCCTGGAGGCGGTACGCACCGTCCACTCTTTCGACCCCTGCCTGGCCTGCGCCATCCACCTGACCGACGCTCAGGGCCGGCCCCTCATCCAGGTGAAGGTCTTGTAACCCTGCAAACCCGCGGGGGCGAACCCGGTGTTCGCCCCCATCGCGGGTCTTGAACGGCAGAGGAAATTTCACCACCAAACCACCAAGACACCAAGTTTCACCAAGAAAGAAAATAATGGTTTGGCGCCCAGGCGCCAAACCATTATGCTTTCCTTAGTGATTCTTTGTGCCGTGGTGTCTTGGTGGTGAAATTTTTAATGGCAATGTGGTATGGTCTAGACGAGAGGCGGATAACTTGGAGAAGAAGATTACCCTGATAGGGCTCGGCAACATCCTCATGCAGGATGAAGGGGTGGGCGTCCATGCGGTGCGGGCCCTGGAGGCGGGCTGGCAACTGCCGCCGGCACTGGAAGTGGTGGACGGCGGCACCATGGGCCTGGACCTGCTGCCCTACATCGAGGGCCGGGACCGGGTGCTGTTCGTGGATGCGGTGAATTTCGGCCGGGAGCCCGGCTTTATCGGCGTCCTGGAGAATGAGGAGATTCCGGCCCTGTTCGCCACCAAGGATTCCCTCCATCACCTGGGGCTGATGGACGTCCTGGCCGCGGCCCAACTGCTCGAAGTCGTGCCCCGGGAAACCTGCCTCATCGGCATCCAACCCCTGAGCCTGGAAACCGGCCTGGAACTCTCCGCGTTGCTGCAAGGGAAAATGGCTTTGCTGCTGGACCGGATGATCGCCCAGTTAAAGGCCTGGGGCCTGGCCTTAACTCCGAAAGAAATAGCAGCCAGAGCATAACCCACTGGGGGAGAGGGCGGCCCTCCCCACCCACCAAAAAGGATAGGGTAACATGAGAACAGTAATTGTTCTGTTGATGGTGGTTATTATTGGATTATTTACTTTTCAGCAAGGGATTGCAGGAAGTGTGACCGCTTACCAAGGAGGAAAAGTCTATACCGGCGGGGTTGATGATAATGGCCGGGTGGTAATCATGAACGATTACGGCAAAACAATATTGTTCGGTTGGGTCAATAAAATGGGGGGAATAACGCTTACCGATAATAGAACAGATGACACCTATCAAGGAAGAGTGAGCGGCTTTGGCACCTGTACTTTAAATTCGGACAAGGGTGGGAATACTCTTCGAATTGAACTTGAACGCTAATCAGGATGCAATCTTAGGCCACAGCTTGCAGGGGATGGATATTCACTAGATGGCCCTCTCTGACAATAATCTACACCGGGCCATGGGAATTTTTAACCGTGTGACTTGACGGCCCATTTGCAAATTTTAGACATAGTGTTAGCAACCGCATAAAAAAAGGTCAGCCCATTTGAGCTAACCCCTTGAAAATAATTGGTGGCGGGGCCCAGAATCGAACTGGGGACACGCGGATTTTCAGTCCGCTGCTCTACCGGCTGAGCTACCCCGCCCCCGAAGGATTTGTTTACCCCTTGCCCCGGCTTTTGTCAAGACCAATATCACCGCGCACAAGTCATAGATTCAGAATATTGCCAATTATATCAACGGGAAAGCAATAATTTGCGGAATTTTCGGGGCGCACCCTCGAGGCAAGGGCTGGGCATTACCCACAAGGTCAAGAAGTAGTTGATTGAGGGGTCTTGGTGGCACAGGCTTTCCAGCCTGTGCAGGTTCTTCGGCGCAGCCTGGAAAGGCTGCGCCACCAATTATATAAACTTGTGGGTAAGGATAAGAGGCACCGGGGAGGGGAGGGGACCCTATTTTTAAAACGTCTTTTTGCTGTCCAGCAGCAGGGTCACCGGGCCGTCGTTGATCAGGCCCACGTCCATCATCTGCCGGAAGCGCCCGGTGGCCACCTTGAGGCCATAGCCCGCCAGGGCCGCAGCCAGGTCCTCGTAGAGCTTCTCCGCCGCGTCCGGGGAGGCTGCATGCTCAAACGAAGGGCGCCGGCCTTTGCGGCAGTCCCCCAAAATGGTGAATTGGGACACCACCAACGCCTCGGCCTGGAGGTCCAAAAGGGAGAGATGCATTAATTTGCCGTCCCCGGCAAAAACCCGCAGATGCGCCAGCTTGTTGGCCAGGTAAGCCACGTCCTCCGGTCCGTCATCTGCGGCCACCCCGGCCAGAATCAGCAGTCCCGAACCGATGCGGGCTACTTCCTCACCTTCGATCCGCACCCAGGCTTCTTTTACCCGCTGTACTACTGCCCGCATTACCCCTCCGAAAAAAGTTCAAGGTTCAAGGTTCAAGGTTAAGAGAATTCCCGTTCCATAATGGCAATCAGGATAAAGGAAGGGTGGATCTGGTGTCAAGATGGCGGTCGAGGTTTCCAACTTTGAACTTTGAACTTTGAACTTTCCTGCCCGGTTGCATCCACCGTCCATTTGAGCTAACTTATGTCAGACTAATTCTTCTGGAAGGAGATCGTCCGTCATGGCCCTGATTGCGCCCTCGATATTGTCCGCGGATTTCGCCCGCATGGGAGAGGAAATCAAGGAAATCACCGCAGTCGGTGCGGACTGGATCCACATCGACGTGATGGACGGCCATTTCGTGCCCAATATCACCTTGGGGCCACCGGTGATCACCTGCCTGCGCACCTATACGCCCCTGCCTTTTGACGTGCACCTAATGATCTCCCGGCCGGAGCGTTATATCGAAGACTTTGCCGCGGCGGGCGCGCAAATCATTACCGTGCAGGTGGAGGCCTGCATCCACCTGCACCGCACTCTGCAGCAGATCCGCCAGGCCGGGTGCCAGGCCGCGGCGGCTCTGAACCCCGCCACCCCCCTGGAGTCGATTGAATATGTCTTGGATGGTCTGGACATGGTCCTGATCATGAGCGTCAACCCGGGCTTCGGGGGCCAGGGCTTCATTCCCGCGGCGCTCCCCAAGATCCGGCGCCTCCGGGAGATGATCGACTCCCAGAAGCTCTCCATCAAGATCGAGGTGGACGGGGGGGTGAACGAAAATACGGTGGGCCCGGTGGCCCAGGCCGGAGCCGACGTGATGGTCGCGGGCACCGCCATTTTCGGGACCAAAGATTATGGCCAGGCCATCCAGCGGATGCGCCAGAAAATCGCCGCGGCCCTAAAAGGAAAGAAATAGTTTTCCTCAATAATCAATAGGTTATTTTTTAAATTCATATGTGGCTCTACCTGACCAAGCGCTTAATCTTCATGATTCCCATGCTCCTGGGGATCACCCTGGTTTCTTTTACCGTGATTCATCTGGCTCCGGGCACTCCCGTAGAGCTGCAGACCACCATGAATCCCAAGGCCTCCCTGGAGGCCCAGCAGCGCCTGAAAGAAATCTACGGCCTGGATAAGCCCCTGCCCGTGCAGTATTGGAACTGGCTCAAACGTATGGCGTTTCTGGACTTCGGCCGTTCCTTTTCTCCGGACCGCCGGCCGGTGTGGGACAAGATCAAGGAACGCATCGGCATCACCTTGAGCCTAAATCTCCTGAGCCTCATCATCATCCTGGCGGTGGCCGTGCCCATGGGGGTGCTGGCCGCGTACCGGGCCCACTCCTGGTTTGACAAGGCCACCACCATCATTGTCTTCTTCGGCTTTGCCATGCCCAGCTTCTGGCTGGCCCTGCTCCTGATTCTGTTCTTCGGCGTCTATCTGGACTGGCTGCCCATCTCCGGGTTGACGTCTTTGCAATTTTCCCAATTCACCTGGTGGCAAAAGCTGCAGGATTTGCTGGCCCACGTGACCCTGCCGGTATTGGGCGCGGCCTTCATGGGCCTGGCCGGCATGTCCCGCTATATGCGGGGCAGTATGCTGGAGGTCATTCGCCAGGACTACATCACCACCGCCCGGGCCAAGGGCCTGCCGGAGCGCACGGTGATCTTCAAACACGCTTTACGCAACGCCCTCCTGCCGGTGATCACCATGCTGGGCTTGAGCCTGCCGGGGCTTATCGGCGGCAGCGTCATTTTTGAGTCCATCTTCGCCATTCCCGGCATGGGCCAGCTTTTTTACGGTGCGGTCATGGCCCGGGACTACCCCCTGGTCATGGGAGAGCTGGTCATCGGCGCGCTCCTGACCCTGACCGGGAACCTGCTGGCGGACGTGAGTTATGCCCTGGTGGACCCGAGGATCAGGGCGGGATGAGCGAGAATCATGATCCTTAGCGTCTTTGCGTGAGAATTAAAAATCTCACGCAAAGACGCTAAGACGCTAAGATAGACGCTATTTATGATAAAACGCGAATTCTGGGCGCGATTTAAGCGCAATCGCCTGGCCATGACCGGCTTGGTCCTGGTGGCCGGGATGTTTGTGGTGGCCCTGGGCTCCCCGTGGCTGGCGCCATATGATCCCAA
>JAKAGH010000126.1 GCA_021817645.1 Deltaproteobacteria bacterium | reverse complement strand
AGGTGGCGCACCACTTCGGGGAAATCCTGGGAGTTGCACGGGATGTTACTGCGCCGGGCCACCACCTCCAGTATGTGGACCTTCTCGGTGAAATCCGGCATGAAGAAGGGGATGCGCTCAGAGGAGCGCCCGGAGCGGAGATCCGCCTTGTCCAGGCGGTCCGGGCGATTGGTGATCCTGATCCACAGGACTTTACCCTGGATGGCCGGGTCGCCCACGAACTCGAAGCGCATCTGCCGCAGACGGTTGCTCACCCCGGTGTCCCCGGAGTATTCGTCCCGGCCGTGCTCGCTCTGGTCGGCCTCGTCTTCCACCACCACCACCGGGGTCAGGGTCCTGAGCGTCTGGAGGGCCTTGAAGAAGTTGCGCTCCGACTCCCCCACCCACTTGGTGCGGGGGTTTAAGAGCTTGATGAAGTTGAAGCCCGAGTCCCGGGCCAGGGCCTCGGCCAGCGCGGTCTTGCCCACCCCCGGGGGCCCCATCATGGTGATGCCCCGGGGCACCAGTTTATCTTCGCCGGCCTGGATAGCCGCCACAATTTGGGAGAAATACTCCTTGATGGGCTCCAGCCCGCCGATATCCGCCAGGCCGTAGCGGGGTTCGATGACTTCGATGAGGCCCACCAGTTCCTGGCGCAGGAGTTCCTTCTTGCGGCGGCGCACCAGGTCCATGGTCAGGGGCTGGCGCCGGGCCTGGCGCAGCAGCGAGCCCACCACGCTGAGGCTCAGACCCGCGGTCAAGTGAGCCAGTTCTTTGGGGGTTATTGCTAAATTATATTTACCCTGGGCCAGGAGATGGTCGATGAAGGCCACCCGATCTTCCTGGTCCGGGGCCGGCACCTCGATAATCTGAGCGCCGTAGCGGGACAGCAG
Organism: Deltaproteobacteria bacterium; assembly: GCA_021817645.1. Classification (GTDB taxonomy): domain Bacteria; phylum Desulfobacterota; class Desulfobaccia; order Desulfobaccales; family 0-14-0-80-60-11; genus SURF-52. Next base: position 7,481 of record JAKAGH010000126.1, on the reverse strand, counting down.
GAGCATGGGGTTCAAATCCGCGAGATTGCCGGTGGTGAGGATCACCACGTGCCCGGCCTCGATGAGGTCCGGGTGGCGGGCCCAGCGCAGCAGGGTCACCAGGGAGGCCCGGTCCGCCTCCGGCATGGACCCCAGCTCCAGGGCCGGGACCATGGTCTCGGCATACTCCAGGATCAGGGCCAGGGGTTTGATGGCTCCCGGCTGTTGGCAGCAGGCGGTCATCACCCGTTCCGCCAGTTGCAGCACTTCCCGGGGGCTTTGGGGAAGGGGTTCAGGGCTGGGCTGCTGTCCCAGGGCCTTCAAGGCCCGGGCCCGGACCCGGGAGACGTCCTCTTCGTCGTTTTCCGGGGGGGGCGGCGCCAGGGCCTGGCGGAAGGCCATTTCTCCCTGGCCGTCACCAAAGGTCAGGCCCAAACCCAGATTATAGAAAACTACGTGGCGCTCCTGGCCCAGCCAGTCCCCCAGAAAGGCACGGCACGGCAGGTAGCCGCCGTTTACCCGGACATAATCGAACACCTGGCCATGGAGAATGAACAGGGCCGATTCTCCGGCCTGCAGATGTTCGGCGAATTCCTGGGCCCATTCCGGCACCTGCATTTCGGGCCCCATAATAAATACCTCACTTTAGGGGGCCATTTGCCGGCCCCCTGAAGACTTCTGGCAGATTTTAGGGTGTCGCTCGTAAACAGTATGCCATTAAATCAGGCGCATACCTGAGGTCATAGGGTATTAAAGTCCCCCTTTAAAAAAGGGAGATTTCAGGGGAGTCTAGGGAGTTAATGCAAATCCCCCCCTACCCCCATTTTTCAAAGGGGGGGGGTTAAAAACCACTGATTTTAAGGTCACAGCAATTATGAAGCAGCACCCTACAGCAGGGCTTCGATCATCTTCGCCAATTCTTCTTTCTTGCGGGTCCCCAGAATCTTGTGGGCGATATTCCCCTGTTTGTCGATGATGAAGGTGGTGGGCACGATCTCGACGTTGCCGTAATCCTTGCTCACCTTATCATTGCCAATCAGGACCGGATAATCCAGGCCGATCTGCTTCACCAGGAAGCGGATCTGGGTGGGATCGGAACTCAGGGCGATCCCTAAGGTCTGGAACCCTCTCCCCTTATACTCATTATAAAGCTTGTTTAAATCCGGCATCTCTTCCCGGCAGGGCATGCAGAAAAAGGTGAAGAAATTGACCATGACCACCTTGCCTTTGAATTGGCTCAGGCTGTAGGTCTTGCCCTGGAGGACATCCGGCAGGGAAAAATCGGGGGCAGTGCCTTTATCCATGGCGGCGAAAGTGCTGGTGGCCATGGCCAGGACGCAGGCGGCCATTACCAGCCCTTTGCAAAGATGGCGGAATCCGCCCGGGAATTTTCTAAGCATGCGAAATCTCCTTAACTTATTTTTGGTAAAAGCAGTTTTCAGATTTCTTAAAGATAATATCAAATTCCCTCAACTGCCACAATTTGATTTCCTTTTTGGGAAATCCGTTAGCCGCGGCCGCGTTATTATCCTGCTTGACATCTTCCCCCACCTTTCCCTATGGTTATAATTCCATAGAGCGCCGCTTTCCCGCACCGCCAGGAGCAGCCGAAACCCACCCGGCCGGACACGCAGGGCGGGCGCCCCGCCCGCCATTCCTGCAACCGGGCCGCACCCACCCGGCCGTATCTTGAGGCGGCGCCCAGGAGATAGCTATGAAAATTCTTGGTATCTGGGGCAGCCCCCGCCGGGGAGGCAACTCTGAAATCCTGCTGGATGCTTTTCTTGAGGGCGCGGCCCAGGGCGGCGCGGCCGCGGAAAAGGTCTCTCTCCGGGAATTAAAGATTTCTCCCTGCATGGAAATCTATCACTGCTTCAAAGACGGCACCTGCCCCATCAAAGACGATATGCGGGAGCTTTATGATAAACTCCTGGAGGCCGACGTCGTGGCCCTGGCCTCCCCCATTTTTTTCTACGGCGTCTCCGCCCAGGCCAAGGCCATGATCGACCGCACCCAGGCCCTATGGTCCCGACGCTATATCCTGAAACAAGACTTTCCCGGAGGCGACCGCCAGGGGGTGCTCCTGTGCACCGGCGCCACCAAAGGCCGCCTGCTCTTCGTGGGCGCGCGCCTGGTGACTAAATACTTCTTCGATGCCGTCAACGTCCGTTACGCCGTGGAAATCCTGGTCCGGGGCGTGGACGAAAAAGGCGCGATCCTGACCCAACCCGAAGTGCTGACCACCGCCGCCAACCTGGGCCAACGCCTGGCCCGGGGCGAGGTCCTGCCGCCCATTAAATTGGACCCGTTGGCGGTGTGAAGAAGATTTGTGGGGGAAGGGCCAGGGACCTGAGGCCCCTCCCCCAGCACCTATCCCAATCAAGGAGGAGCACATGGCGATTACGGTGGGGTTGAAAAATGAGATGAAGTTAAAGACCGGGGCGGAACATTCGGCCCAGAAGTTCTTCCACGGAGTGCCCGATGTCTTCGGCACGCCCTTTCTGGGGGGACTGTTCGAGGGGGTAAGTGCGGCGTTGATGGCTTCCCATCTGGGGCCCGGGGAGCAGTCCGTGGGCATCTCCATGAACCTGAAGCACACCGCGCCCACGCCCTTGGGAATGGAGGTCCGGGCCGTCACCGAAGTTACCGCGGTGGAGGGACGGAAGGTCACCTTCAAGGTGGAAGGTTTCGACGAAAAGGAAAAGATTGGCGAGGCCGTGCACGAACGGTTTATAATTAATGCAGAGAAATTCAACCAACGGGTGGAGGCGAAAAAAAGCTGAGCACGGCTACGGCTTCCCTGGATTTTCCTTACGATCTGGTGTCACTGGGCCAGTTTGAGACGGGTTGGGGCTGGGAGGCCCAAATCCGCCAGTACGCCCGCAAAAAATACCGCCAGGACCTGGAAGGGCTGCTGGGACAAGACCCCTTGCTGCTGGCCCGGCTTCTGGGAGGAGAGATCCTGGAGGGCCGCCCCTACGCCAGCATTAAGTGGGTGATGCGCCTTAAACCCTTCCGCCCCCTGGAGCTTTTTCTGCTTTTTGATTATGACGGGGACCACGGTGCAGACCTGCGGGTCTTTTATGCCCGCAAAAGCTTAATCGTGCCCACCGAAGACGCCTACGTCTTTGCCTGGGACTTTCTGGCGCTGCTTGCCCGCTATGGCCGGGGCAGCTTCTCTCTGGAGGAGGCCGGGCCGGGTCAGGAGTTCCTGCCTTTCCAGGAGATGGCCGGAGCCCAGGCCGGCCCCCTGGAAAACGTCTCCTTGAGGGGACCCAGGGAGGAACTGCTGCTGCTGGCCGGTCCGGAAGTGGTGGAGGTGGCCGTGAGACGGATGGATGCCGGCGCTTATCAGGCTACCCCGGACGGCTGGGAGATCGTCTGGCCCCTGTTAGGGGACCTGCTCTACCGCCTGCAGGTGTCTGGTGGAGAGTTGCAGGTGGCCTTTGACGACTTTGGTGCCCGGAAATACGCACCGGAGTTTCTCATGAGCTTTGCCTGGCTCTATCTCAACGCCCTGCTCCGGGAATGCCGCCAGGTGGACCCGGAGTTGCCCCGGCTCTCCCGGTATTTTTAATTAAAGGAGCAATATCTTTGAACAACTTGGTATGCGATTACTGCGGTAAGGCCAACATCAACGTCCGCCCCACCTGACAGGGCGTGGAGATCGGCTGCCCGGGATGCGGCCATCAATATACGCCGGAAGAATTCAAGGAACTGCTGGACCGCCGCGGCGCCAGCGTCAAGATGCCCAAGCCTGCCTGTAATTAATGGAGCAAGATGACGGCCCAACTTAAAGACCTGACGCGCCTCCAGCAGCCCGCGCGCGCCCCTGCCGGCCAGGTGCGGGTCAGCTACGGGGTGCATCACCTGGACGCGGCCATCGCCGGCAAATCCGTGGGCGAGGTGCGCCAGGCCCTGAAAGAACCCCTGAATATCGACCCCCGGGCCCTGGCCCTGGTCAACGGCCGGGACGTGGCCGCGGCCTATGTCCTCAAAGAAGGCGACCAGCTGGAATTCGTCCGCCTGGCCGGGGAGAAGGGGATGTGAGTAGTAAGCGGTGAGCAGCTAACAGTAAAAGCCCGGAACAGTCAGTCCTGCCTCTTTCCTCCTTCGAAAAGTTATCAACGGTGGCGCAGGCTTTCCAGCCTGCGCAGGTTACCGAGGCGGGCGAGGACGCCCGCCCTACGTTTTTTTCCTGATTTACGGATGGGCCACAGGTCCATGAATGGCTGCTCTGAAGGTTTTAATGCGCAGGCTCGAAAGCCTGCGCCACCGTTGCTTTCATGATTTTGGGTGAGCCGAAGGCCTATGAGCGACTGTCGCCTCTATGTGGTGAAACTCAGCCAGGACGCCCAGGAATTCGGCGTCTATCTGGACCAGAAAGACGCGGACGCTTGCATGGCCGGGGAAAAATGTGTTAACCTAGCGGTACAGATGGCTCAGTGCCTGGCGGAATTCGAGGATATTTTATCGCCTCGGAAGCCGGGATGAGCCGGGGTCATGGCGGGAGATGATCCTGACTTGGATAATTCCCCCTGCCTCCCCTTTAGAAACCTGGGAAAAATGACGTTAACCAGGGAGAGGCGGCCTTAGGCGAAGCCCCCCTAAACCATTATTCATTTGGAGGTGTAATCCGTGGCCCGGGTTACTATTGAAGACTGTTTGCGGCAGGTGCCCACCCGGTTCGGCCTGGTGCATCTGGCGGCCAAGCGCGTGCGCCAGTTTTATAAGGGCGCGCCGGTGTTGGTCAAAGGCGACAACAAAGAGATTGTCATGGCTTTGCGGGAGATCGCCGCAAAAAAGGTGGTAGCCGTCAACCCCTTGCCGGCATTGACTGAAACATCCGATTAACTTTTCTCCGGGAGAGAGATGCTCCGGGAAGGGGTCCTGGCGGAGCTGCACCTTTAAGTCCCCCTTTGAAAAAAAGGGGGATTTTTCATTGCTTATTGAAGCCTGCTGATTACGGCACGCCTTCTTAACCCGGCAGCACCCCGGCTCCGGCCCCGGCCCAGCAGAGAACCGGCCTCCCTTCTTCGCCTTCCTCGGCATCCGGCGCCCAGATCTCCAGGGGCCAGTGCCACAGAGAGGGAAGCGGCCACCTGGGAGCCAGGATTTCCTCCACAAATCTGGTGAGTTCCAGGGCCGCGGCCGCCAGGTCGGGCGAGCCCGCGGTTTTGGTCAGGGCGGCTGCCAGAAGAGCGCCGCATTTATCCAGGGCCTCCATCATCCCCGCGCTATTCCTCACCTGCAGCCACTCCTTCTCGCTCCGGCATCCGGGCAAGGAGATTTGCACGGTGCGCAATCCGGTCCACTTGGGCCACCCCCTTAAAGTAAGGAAGATGGACCGGGCCGTCCGGCCTAGGAGCAAAGGAACCCACTGACCCTGCAGATAAGCGGCCATGACCCGCTGCCATAGGTGATAGCGCAGCTCAGCCATCTCCGGGTCGACCATTTCGCCGATGCCGGGGACTGGCCCCAGGCTCAACCGTTCTTCCCAGGGCTCCGGCGCCAGGATTTCCGCCAACCACTCCTGGCCCCGGTCCACGTTGACCAGCCGCGCCTCCTGATCCGCCAGTATCTTCTCCATCTGCCAGGCCAGATGCCAGGCGTCCGGGAGAGGCTCGGGGCTGGAAGACGCGGTCCCCCGGCCCTGGCGGATGGCCTGAATCAGGTCATCCTCCCGATCTTCCTGGGCTCGATGGTATTCCTTAAAAGCTTGCCATTGGTGCAGCTCGCCGGGTTGGAAGCCCTTCAGTTCCCGGCCCGAGGCCTCCGCTTCCGGCGGCAGGGGCAGGCCCTGGTAAGGCAACTTGTCGGGCCAGCCCGGTATTACGCCCACTTTGAGATCCGGAAAATAGAGGGGCAGGGTCCAAAATTCCTCCCGCCACGGTAGGATCACCGGAAACGCCACCACCTGCCATTCTGCCGCCACAAAGGCCTCCTGGGCATGGATATCAAGGGCAAGACCGGGACCAGGGTTTTATCCCAAACTCAAATTAACCTGCCACCGCCATGGCAGAATCAACGGCGTTCATCTGCGTTTGGCGGCGGTTAAATCTTAGCCCCCGAGGACCCGGTCCCCTTGATTTGTCACTCAAAGACGCGGACCTGGTATTAAACCCCTGCCCTCGCCTCCTATTTCTCGGTTATTAATATCCTAGGAAATGGGGAGAGACAAGAGGCGTCCCCGGGGTTTTGCCGCAAATTGCCAATCCGCCTCAGAAAAAAACCCGGCAGCCAAGGAGTAACTGCCTGCTCCGGACGGCTTGCTGCCAATAATACTTGACAACCCCGGCGAAGCCGCCATAATTTAAGGTGCGTGGGGATGTAGCTCAGCCGGAAGAGCGCCTGCTTCGCATGCAGGAGGTCAGGGGTTCAAGTCCCCTCATCTCCACCACTTTCTGGCCTTTCTATTTTATTCGCGTGACTATTCGCGGAAGTGGTTAAAATTTCCGCGGCCTCCCTTTCCCCTTCTCCCAGGCTATGCAAGTATTTATCAGTGGTGCTTACTCGGGTAGTCGATCTCACCCAGGGTGAGACCTTTAGCTTTCTTGGGTTTGACTTCAGGCGGTCTAAAACCCGCCGCGGGAAATGGGGAGTGAGGGTCACCCCGAAGATGAAAGCCCGGACGGCCCTGCTGCGCAAACTCAAGGAAGTTTTTCGTCGCCACACTTCGCAGGTGGTGGATCGGGTCTTATACCTGATCAATCCAATCCTGCGGGGCTGGGTGAATTATTTTCGGATCGGCAGCTCCAGCCGCTGCTTTGGTTATATCAAGGACTGGGTGGAGAAGAAGATTTGCAGACACTTGATTCGTGCCCGGAAACGACCAGGTTTCGGCTGGGAGAGGTGGAGTAGGGCTGGCTTTACCAGACCCTGGGGTTATTCAACAACTACCGGGTTCAACACTTCCAGACTTGAAAGCACTGCCAGTGCGATAGGTTTCACCAGCAGCCAAAATGATTCGCGGTCAGGCAACACCTTTCTAGAGGAAATTTGTACTATCAAATCTCTGGTAAACAATGGATAAGTCGCAAAGATCGCGCCTGCCCCTGCTTCCCGGTTCCTCTTCATTCCATCAGCAATGGCGTAATGATGGGAGCGATCATTGGCAGAATAGCTTTGATTTTGGCTACAAAGCCATCAGCATCGCCTTTAAGAGAACCTTGAACGGGGGTCTGGGTGGGGAAATCCCTGGACCAGGTCTCACCGGTCACATAGACATTGCCGCGGGTATCAACTGCGATGCCGTTTCCCCAGTCGTCATCGCTGCCTCCCAGGAGGTAGAAATATCCAATTTGGACCCCTGAAGGGAAAATTTTGGCAACATAGGCATCTGCGTTATAAATACCCGGAAAATCGGGAACCAGCGAAGCGGTCCAGCCCGTTATATAGGCGGCGCCGATCCGATCCAGAGCGATGCCGTAGCCTTCATCATCATTGTCTTGCCCCAAGTAGGTGGAGTAAACTAGGCCGGTACCGGCGGCATTGAGCTTGGC
>JAKAGH010000125.1 GCA_021817645.1 Deltaproteobacteria bacterium | reverse complement strand
TCAGACCGATGTCATGGACCAGGGCGCCTAAGCCGAAGCCCCGGATCTTTTCCGGACTCCAACGCAGGTAGCTGGTAAAGGCAATACCCAGCAAGCAAACATTAAGGCAGTGGGTGAAGAGGCGCAAATCCTTGTGGTGGGCGAGGCCCAGCAGAGGCAGAATATTCCTGTGGTCGGCGTTGATCACTGCAGAGAGATTATCCACGATTTGCCGGGCCAGCTTGACTTGTTCCCGGGTGCGGGCCTCCTCGCGGGTGAAAAAATTGCTGGCCCAAATATGCGCGGTATCGCAAGCCAGCGACCCTTTGGCCAATTCGTCCAGAGAGTCGTCCGCCAGGGCCTCTTCCAGCTTATGCTGGAGATAATGTAAAACCCGGGACCCCTCTTTCTGTGACACATAGACCCAAGGAATCCGCAGCCGCCGCAGTTTCTGATACCACTCCTCCTCAAACACCTGACCCCGGTCACAGCATCTGACATACTGGGGCGCGATCTGCCCCTTGTGCATGATCTTCAAAAAGACATCAAAAGAAACTTTCTGGCCCACGGTCAGGTTCCGCAAAGGCAGGGGCTCATAATCCTCCTGCTTGCCCCTCTCTGGGGTCAGAGGAATTTCACTGACTTCCAGTCGTTTTTGCAGAATGTCAGTCATCGCGCCGCGGCACCGCCTGCAAGGAATCTGATAAAAGACGTCAGGTAATGATGATCGAAGAGCTTGCTCTTTTCCCAGTCGGTGCGCATGATCCAGAGGGCCTCTTTGGGCTCCATTGCGGGGCGCCAAGGCCTTTGGGCGGTCATGGCTTCGTAGCTGTCCAGGATGCGCAAGATCCGGGCCCAGGGGTGAATGGCATTGATCTTTAAGCCGCTGCAGTAACCGGAGCCATCACCATTTTCATGGTGTTGCAGGACCATTTGCAGGGCCTCCCGACGCAAACTGGCCAGTTCCTGCATCATCAGGTAGCCGTCCAGGGGGTGGCGTTTGACCAGGGCCATTTCTTCCGGAGCGAGCAGCCCCTGCTTTTCGAGGATTAACCGGGGCGTGTGAATCAAGCCGATGTCATGGATCAAGGCTCCCAGCCCGAATTCCAGAATCTCCTCCCCATCCCAATTCAGAAAGCGGGTGAAGGCCAGTCCCAACAGGCTGACATGGAGGCAATGGGTGTAAAGACGGTAACTATGCCGCCTGATTTCCATCAAATAATAAATATGATAATGGTCCCTTTTGATGACCTCGAATAAGGCATCCAGGAATTTCAGGGCCAGCTTTACTTGTTGGCCGGCGCGCTGTTTTTCGTTGGCAAAAAAATTGTGAATCCACATATGGGTGGCGTCGCAGACCCGCAGGCTTTTTGCCTTCTCAGTTAGGGTTTCGTCCGCCAGCACCATTTCCAGGTTGTGATGCAGATATTGTAAGACCCGGTCCATCTCCTCCAAAGAGACATAGACGCAGGGAATCCGGAGCTGGAGCAGCTTCTGATGCCATTCTTCCGGGAATACCTCACCCCGGGCGCAGCTCCTGATAAACCGGGGCTTGGTTTCCCCTTTCTTTTTGATTTTTATATAGACATCAAAGGGAATCTCCCACCCTGCGGCCAGGTCCCGTACGGGCAGAGCCCCGTAGCCCTCCGTCTCTTCCCGGCCCGGAATAATAATAATTTCTTTGGCTTCCAGTGATTGCTGCAAAATGTCGAGCATCTGGGCCTGCAAGAGCTTTCTCTTTTTTTCCCTGGTTAATTAGGGGCCGGCGCCTGGTATCCGGCTCCGGTCAAGGCGCCATTAGCGCGTTCCCGGCCCGGGGATAGGGGCAATGCTATCCCCCCACTATTATTTCGAACAAGTAGCCGATAAAGTTTAGACTTTTCTAACGGTTACTCAGGGGCTATTGGCTCAGCCGTAAAAGACGTAGGGCGGGCGTCCCCGCCCGCCTCAGTAATGCGCCCAGGCTGGAAAGCCTGGGCCACCGGGAACTACTATTCGTAACGGCCTCATAAAGTCTTCTAAATTAAAGGGATGTTCCTATTCTTCAGAACTCCCCTCATCCTGGTCTTTTTCTGCCAATACCAGGTTGACATGGCGGCGTTTCAGGTCCACCTGGGCTACCCTGACCGTAACTCCATCCCCCAGGCGGAAAGCGCGGCGGGTGCGGCGGCCCACCAGACGCTGCTGGGCCTCCTGAAAGCGGTAATAATCGTCGGGCAGGTCCACCAGGCGCACCAGTCCCTCGGCATAGAGTTCATCCAGAGAGACAAAAAACCCGAACGCGTTGACCCCGGTAATGCGCCCGGAAAAGGTCTCCCCTACCCGGTGGGCCAGGCAGCGCACCTGCATGCGGGAAAGCATCTCCCGCTCGGCCTCGATACCCGCCCGCTCCCGTTTGGACAGGTGGCTGGCCTGGGCCTCCAGGTCTTCCGGCTTCAGGGAGAAGGGGGGCTTTTTCCCGGCCAGCCGGGCCAGGAGCAGCCGGTGCACCTGCAGATCCGGGTAGCGCCGGATGGGAGATGTGAAATGCGTGTACCACTCGGTGGCCAATCCGTAATGGCCCAGGTTTTCTCCGGCATAGCGGGCTTGTTTTAAGGAGCGGAGCAGCATCAACTGCACCATGGGGGCCAGGGGCGTCTGGCGCACCTCCTCCAGAAATTCCCGGAGCACCCGGGGGTCCCGGCCCGCGTCTTTGGGGAGAGAAAAATCCAGGCTCTTTAAGAAGGCCCTGAACGCGGCCATCTTGGCGGGGTCCGGCCTCTCATGCACCCTTAATAGGGACGGCTCCCCCAGGTAAGTCGCCACTGCCTCATTGGCCGCGATCATGAATTCCTCGATGATCTGATGGGACACCAGACTGTCCACCCGGAGTATATCCACCGGCCAGCCCCGCTCATCCAGGACCACTTCCGCCTCCGGGATGCTCATCAGCAGGCTGCCCCGCTCCCCCCGGCGCTCCCGGAGGAGTTGGCACAGCTCCACCATCCGCTGCAGCATCTTCAAGAAAGGCCGGTACTTATCCCGGAGCTGCCGGTCCTTTCCGGTGAGCAACCGCTGCACCAGGCGGTAGGTGAGGCGGGCCTGGTTGCGGACCACGGCCCGGGCAAACTGGTATTTTTTCAAATGCCCCAGGCGGTCGAACTCCATGATCACCGTCACCGCCAGGCGGTCGGCGTCGGGCCGGAGGCTGCAGATCTCCGTGGCCAACCGCTCCGGCAGCATGTGCACCGCGCGCTGGGGGAAGTAGATACTGGTGCCCCGCATCTGCGCTTCCTGGTCCATGACGGAGCCCGGGGTCACATAGTGGCTCACGTCGGCGATGGCCACGTACAGGGTGAAATGCCCCCCCGGCTTCTTCACCACGCAGACGCCGTCGTCGAAGTCCCGGGCGCTCTCCCCGTCAATGGTCACCAGGGGTAGCTCACGCAGGTCCAGACGCCCGTCCAGGTCCTCCTGGGTCAACCCGGCCGGCACCTTCTGGGCCGCGGCCAGGACCTCCGGAGGAAACGCGTCCGGCAGACCGTACTTCAAGATCACCATCCGGGTCTGCACCGCCGCGTCTTCCACCGCGCCCAGGGTCTCGATGATTTCCCCCTGGGGGTTCAGGTGGGCGGTGGGAAAATTGGTGATCCGGGCCCGGACCATATCGCCGGGCTGCGCCCCGCTCAAACCCTCCGGGACAATGACCAGGTCGAAGAGGAAACGCTCTTCTTCAGGCTTCACATAAAAGGTGTCCCCGCTCTGACTGAGGACGCCGATGACCTCCCGCACTTTACGCTCCAGGATGCGGATCACCCGGCCTTCCCGGCGGCGGCCCCGGCGGCCTTCGATGCGCACCACCACCCGGTCCCCGTGCCAGGCCTCCTTCAGGTTCACCCCGGTGAGATAAATATCCTGGCCACCACTCTCCGGAGTGACAAAGCCGAAGCCATCCGGGTGGACCGAGAGGTCCCCCACCACCAGGTCCATCTTCTCCGCCAGGCCGTAGCGCCCGCCTTTCAGGGAGATGAGATCCCCCCGGGCCACCAGTTGCTCCACCTTTTGGTCCACCGCGCCGGTCTGGGTCGGGGTCAGATTGAGAAATTGGTGCAACTCCGCCGGCAACAAGGGCCGGGCCGCCTTTTGGAAGGCCATGATGATCTGCTGTTCCCCCGGAGGACGCCGGGGAGGCCGCCGTCTTCTACCTTTCACTTTCCGCCCTGCCTTTCCTGGTGAGGTGTAGCATCCGCTTCTCTCTTTTTAATCAGCATTTTACGTCAAATCCGCAGTTTACCCTAATAATAAAATCTCTTCCGGAAAGATAAGCCTCCCGCCAAGACGCAAGAGCGCAAAGGAAAGTTTGTGCTTTACGGAACAATTCGATATAATTTTTCTGCTGTAAGACTATTCTCGGAAAGGCCACGGCTGGGCATGACGGATTTGCGGGTGGAATATCTGGACCAACTTACTCCGGCGCGGCGGCAGGAGATTCTGAGCCGCTCCCAGGAGGACATCAGCCAGGTGCTGGACACGGTGCGCCCCATCCTGGAGGCGCTGCGCCGGGTGGGGGACGAGGAAAACCTGCGCCAGCACGGCCTGCAGCCCGGCCTCACCCCCGCCGACCTGGAAGTAAAGGCAGAAGAAATCGAGGCCGCGTACCGCACGGTGGACCCCAAGGTCCTGGAAGCCCTGAAAGCGGCCGCGGCCAATATCGAGCAGTTCCACCAGGCCCAACGGGAACGGGATATGTGGGCCGTGGAGCTGCGCCCCGGGCTCCTGGCCGGCCGTCTGTGCCGGCCCCTGGAGCGGGTGGGCTGCTATATCCCCGGAGGCCTGGCCTCTTATCCTTCCAGCGCCCTGATGAACATCATCCCCGCCAAAGTGGCGGGGGTGGACGAAATCATCGCCTGCACCCCGCCGGGGGAGGGCCTGGCGCTCAATCCCGCCACCCTGGTGGCCGCGCACCTGGCCGGAGTGCAACGCTTCTTCAAACTCGGCGGCCCCTGGGCCATCGGCTCCCTGGCTTACGGCACCCAGATGGTCCCCCGGGTGGACAAGATCGTGGGGCCGGGCAACAAATACGTCACTGCGGCCAAGCTCCTGGTCTTCGGGCAGGTGGACATCGATTCCCCCGCGGGGCCCAGCGAGGCTTTGATATTAGCGGACGATTCCGCGGAAGTCCGCCTCCTGGCCGCGGACTTCCTGACCCAGGTGGAGCACGACCCGGATGCGGCCGCGGTCCTGGTCACCACCGATGCGGCCCAGGCCCAGAAAGTGGTGGATCTGATTAAAGCCGAGCTGCCGAATTTGCCCCGCCGGGAGATCATCGAGGCCGCGCTGGCCGGCTCCTCCGCGGTGCTCATCGCCCCTGATCTGGCAACGGCCCTGGATTTCGCCAATCTTTACGCCGCGGAGCACCTCCAGGTCATGACCCGGGACCCGTTATCGCTTTTGCCCCGCATCCGCCACGCGGGCTCCATTTTTCTAGGCCCCTATGCGCCGGTGCCCGTGGGGGATTATGCCTCCGGCACCAACCACGTGCTGCCCACGGGGGGCTGCGCCCGCATGTTCTCCGGGCTGTCAGTGGACGACTTTATTAAAAAGCCCACTTTTCAGCATCTATCCCGGGAGGCCCTGGCCTCCTTGAAAGACACGGTCATCACCCTGGCGGAAGCCGAGGGCCTGCCGCTGCACGCAAGGGCGGTGGCAGAGAGATTTAGATATACCTGAGCAATTGGGGGCGGGGACCCCGGCCCCAAACCCCTTTGAGGGATCAAGCCCCTTAGGACCATAGCCATGAAATCCCAAAAATCCACCGTCATCCTGCCCTCCCTGGACCTCTCCGATGTCCAGAACCACGCCAGCCCCCGGAGCATCGACATCGACAAGGTGGGAGTCAAGAACATCTCCTACCCCATCGTGGTCCTGGACAAATTCAAGGGCACCCAGCACACGGTGGCCCGCATCAACATGTACGTCAATCTGCCCCACCGCCACAAGGGCACCCACATGAGCCGCTTCATCGAGATCCTCAGCGAGTGCCGCCGGGACATCAGCCTGAAAAAAATCGGCGCCATCCTGGAGGAGACCCGCCGCCGCTTGAACGCCCAGTCCGCGCACATCGAGATGTCCTTTCCCTACTTCATCGACAAAGAAGCGCCGGTGACCAAGGCCCGGGGGCTGATGGAATACATCTGCACCTTCACCGGGGCCCTGGACGGAGAAGGCCACCTGGACCTGGTGGTGGGGATCACCGTGCCCATCACCACCCTGTGCCCCTGCTCCAAGGAGATCAGCCTGGTGGGGGCCCATAACCAGCGGGGAGAAGTGCGGATTCAGGTCCGGTACACCAAATTCTTCTGGCTTGAAGACCTGATCCGCCTGGTGGAAGAATGCGCGTCGTGTGAGGTCTATGCCCTGCTGAAGCGCCAGGACGAGAAATTCGTCACCGAAAAGGCCTACACCAACCCCATGTTCGTGGAGGACGTGGTCCGGGAGATCGCCCACCGCCTCAGCCAGGACGACAACTTCACCTGGTACGCGGTGGAATCGGAAAACTTCGAATCCATCCACAACCACTCGGCCTACGCTTACATCGAATCGAAGAAGAAGTAGGGGCGGACCCGTGTGTCCGCCCATGAGCGAGCGGACGCGGCTGCGCGCCTAAGGGCGCACACACGGGTGCGTCCCTACTCAACCCGCACCTTTACCCGCCAGAACTCTTCCGGGGCTTTTTTCTCCCAGGGCCGATAAATGTTGATGGTAATGTCGGTTGCGCCTGGGGCTACGGCCTCCCATTCAAAGTAAAGCTGGCCGAAGTCTCCGGCCAGGGGAGGTTTCCGGGGTTCAGGGGGGAGTTTCTTTTGGGACGCCAGCTTGAGCACCGAGGCGGCAAAAATGGGCGGATTGGTGTTATAGCCGCCGGAAGCGGGGTTGCGCAGATTAAGGACTAGCTTCTGTCCCACTTTTAGAGTGACGGTGCGGCCCCGGTCTTTCTCCTGGAGCATTAGCGGGGCGGAGGCCCCAGGGGCCGCGGTCACCAATAACGCGGCCAGCAAACCCGCCAGGATAAAGGAGGCCCAAAGGCCTTTCCGGCTGCGCGCCGCCACCGTCAAATTGCCTGGTTGACCTGCCATCATTTGGCCCCGGCTTTACCCCCAACCGACTCTTTTGCTTCCGGCTGTGGTTCCAACCATTCCACTTTGCCGCTGGCAAGATCATAAATGGCGCCCAAGACTTTCAGCTTCCCGGCCTTTACCAGATCTTTGATAATAATGCTTCTGACTAACAGGTCGGCCAAGGCCTGCTGCACATTGGCCTTGACGGCCGCCGCGAGCAAGGCGTCGCCGCTCAGATCGCGGTGGGCCATCCGGGCCTTGAACACCGCAGGTTTGATTTTAGAGGCCAGAGAGGCAAGATTGCCGTGAAGAGGGGCTTTTTCCACCACCGCGGTCACCGCGCCGCATTTAGAGTGGCCCAGGATCACCAGCAGGGGAGTGTGCAAATGGTCCGCGGCATATTCCATGGACGCGATTTCGTCCACACCGGCTACGTTCCCGGCCACCCGCACCACAAACAAGTCACCCACCCCCTGGTCAAAAATGAGTTCCACCGGGGCCCGGGAATCCGAGCAGGAGAGGATGGTGGCAAAGGGCGCCTGGCCTTTAGCCGCGGTCAGCACTCGCCGCGCCTTATCCTGGTGGGGATGCTGAGGTTTGCCGGCGGCGAAGCGGGCATTGCCGTCTTGCAGCATGGTCAAAGCCGCATCCGCCGACACCTCGGCTCCAGGGCCGGAGGCCAGAGCCGGAGCAGTGAGGACTAACACCATTACTAAGGCAGCCAGCAGCAAATTTGATCTTTTCACTTCATTGTCCCCCGCAAAACCTTCTAGGGTGTTCCAGGCACCCCGGATGACGGCGGCCGCGGGCCGCCCTATCTCCTAATTCCTGGTATGACCGGTTCCCGGTAAGTTTGGAGGGCGCGCCCGGCGCCCCTTAGATTTTTCAAGAGCTGGGAGGGGCCGCAGGAGCGCCTTTTTTCGCCTCCTCTTCCCCCTTCATCAGTTCCTTGGCCAGTTCCATCATCTGCCGCAGTTTCTGATCCACCTTGCCATTGACCGTATCCGGCTCCCAGGCGCCATCCGGCTGGCGCTTACCCCCGGGCAGGCCGGTTAAGAGTTCCAGGGCCTCGTCGATATGGCCGATGGCCCAGACATGGAACCGGCCGGCCTGGACCGCGTCCACCACTTCCTTTTTCAGCATCAGGTCCTGGACATTGGCCTTGGGGATGATGACCCCCTGGGTGCCGTCCAGACCCCGGGCCTTACAGACCTTATAAAAACCTTCGATCTTCCAGTTGACGCCGCCGATGGGCTGGGACTCGCCCCGCTGGCTGACGGAGCCGGTGATGGCGATGTTTTGGGCCAGGGGCATGTCGGCCAGGGCCGAAAGCAGGGCCAGG
>JAKAGH010000124.1 GCA_021817645.1 Deltaproteobacteria bacterium | reverse complement strand
CAAATCTCTCCCCCTTTCACTCATCGACCGGTATCGGCAGGGTAGCCGGCTTCGTCCCAGGCCCGGAAGCCCCCGGTAAAGGCCAGCACCCGGGAAAAACCGGCCGCCTTCAGTTTCTTGGACAGCTTCAGGGCGTCGTCGCAGCTTTCCTGGCTGCAATAAACCACTAATTCCCGGGACCTATCCATCTTCATCAATTCCAATGATGCAAGCTCCGCCCAGGTTTCCGGCGGCACATTGACGGCCCCCTGGACATGCAACTCCTGATATTCTTCGGCCTTGCGGGCGTCCACGAAAAGAGCCCTCTTTTCTTGCCAGATTTGGTAAGCCTGCGCCAAATCCAAGGTTTTCACTCCCTGGAATTGCACTTCCCGGCGTTCCTGATGTTTCTGATCGAGAAGCGTGGTCAGGTTTCCCCTCAAAGACGCCTGCACCAGGGACCAATGGAACGAAAGGCCCAGAATAACGGCCAGGAACAGATAGCCCCCTGCCAGGGCCAGTTCCCGGCGCCACGTTGCCTGAATCATCACCGCTGCCGCTGCTTTCGTCGTCTTAGGCATATCTCCAACCATCAGTGCCCTCGGCTTTTAGGCCCATAGAAACTACCTTTCCGGGACCTGGCCCGCAACTGATCCGCCCGAACCAGAGCCTTGCTTTTCGCCTCCACCTCTCTTTCCTCCATAATTCCTGCCCATGGTTGTGTAATCCGCCAATCCAAATTGCCCACGAAAGGAGCTTCGGAGAAGGCCCCGGGATCATATAACCGGTAACTGCGGAACTCCATAGGTTTTTCCTGGAAACAGGACCAGACCGCCTGGCGGATCTGGCCCGGGTCACCCTCAAATTGCAGATCGATTAAAGAAATCTGTTGTCGGAACCGGTCGATCATTTCAATGGGTAAGTTATACAGGACTGCGTGAGGCGCGTTCGTTCCCATAATGCGGTGGGTTTTATCCACTCCATGCGTGAATAAGGCTTTAAGAGCCTCTCCGGTGGCATGGCCTTCCGACTCCGGGCCGCCCAGGATGAGATAACGAATGTTCGGATTGGCCACGAGGTTGCACACCATCTTCTCCAGACCAATATTCGGGGTTTGCACGCTCCCGGAAAGGGCGGCCCCGGCTTCTACCCCAACCCTCACCAGCTTCACTAACTCCGGCGGGATTTTATCCTCATCACAATTCAAGACGATGGCTACGGCCACCGGAGAAAAATCATTTCCTCGGAGATATCTTCCCTCTTCCGGAGGATAATCCGGATTCGGTTTAACTTTTAGCATATTTGCACTCCATATTTTGCCCGAGGCAATTTGACCCGGTCCGCAACCACGGCTAATCCATTAGTCCCTCTGAACGGATTGCCTGATTTACGGGCGAATTTTTCTGACCGAATCTCCTCCTGCATATATGTTCTTCTGATAAAAATTACCGCAATTCATTTTGGCCAGCAATGACTGGTCCAGCAGCCGGCCGAGTTGTCAGCACATAAAGACACGGCATCAGGAACAGGGCCACGAACAGGCCCAGGGCCAGGCCGCCGATGGCCCCGGCGGCCATGGGCTGGAGCATTTCGCCGCCTTCCTCCAGGTTCAGGGCCAGGGGGAGGAAGCCGAAGATGACGGCCAGGGCGATCATCATCCGGGGCCGCAGGCGAATCTTGGCGGCTTCTATGACCGCGTCCAGGGGTGACAGACATCGCTCCCGCTGCAAATCATCCGCAAAAGTAATGAGGAGCACCCCTTCATTGATGGTGGCGGCCACCACGATAAGGACGCCGATGATCACCGTCGCACCCACGGGAAATCCGGTCAGGATTAGCGCATACACCATGCCAGCCAGGGAGAAAGGCACTGAGCTGAGAATCAGAGCCGGTAGCCGCAGACTGTTGAACTCAACCGCATGTACTACGAAGGCGAAAAACAGGGCAAAGGCCAGGATGAGCAGAGCTGCCTTTTGCATGTCGGCCATCATCTGGGCCTGGCCGCCATAGGAGACTTCGTAGCCCACCGGCATGGTCATTTTGCTTACGGCCCCTTTCAATTCCCCCAGGGCCTGGCCCACGCTCACTCCGGCGGCGTCGCCCCGGACGATGACCTCTTTCACCTGGTCTTCACGGGTGATTTCCACCGGCCCCACTGCGGGGATCACCCGGGCCACGTCCTTCAGCCGGAGATAGCCCCCCTGGTTGCCGTTCAGCACCAGGTTCTCCACCTCTTGTTTGGAGGTGAAGTGCTGTTCGGGAATCATCACCCGGATGTTGTAAAAATAGTCGCCTTCCCGGTAGCGCGTAGCCACGGCCCCACTGATCAGGGAGCGCACCGTGGAAGCCACGTCCACCAAGGATACCCCCAGTTCCGCGGCCCGGACCCGGTCCACGTCCACTTGGTACTCGGGCTTGGTCATGTCCATGGACACGTACACGTTGGCGAAATGGGCCAGCTGGTTCATGGACTCCGAGGTCTTCCGGGCCAGATCAAAGAGCTTGTCCAATTCCTGGCCCTTGATCTTGACTTCGATGTCCGCTTCACCCAGTTTGCGGATGCCCTTCACGGGCATCTTCATGACCATGGGTTTGGCTCCCGGAATGGAGATGGGGGCCAGGGTCTTTTTCAACTGCTCGATGTAAGCCTTGGTGCCGATTTTTCTGGCCTGCCGGGGCACCAGCTGGATATCCACCTGGCCCTCGTTGGCGATTTCATAGGTGGCCAGTCCCCAAACCTTGCCGCCCGCCATGGTGACGTAGCTTTCCACCAGGGGATCGCCCTGCAGTTTATCTTCCACCCGGCTCAGGATCTTGCTGGTTTCGGTGAGGGCCGCACCGGTGGGCAGCTTGACCTTCACCACGACCCGGCCGTCGTCCATGCGGGGCAGGAACTCGCTCCCCATCCAGGGGAAGAGGGCCACGGCCCCCAGGAGGATCAGGATGAAACCTCCGAAGACCAGCTTCCGATAACGGAGGGACAGTTCAAGGACCCAGGCATAGCCCGCGGTCATGGCGCGAAACCACCTGAGGAAGCAGCTTTCCCGGTGGCCGCCCTTTTCCCGGCCCACGATGATGGCGGTGAGCATGGGGGTGAGGGTTACCGCCAAGGCCAGGCTCACCAAAAACACCCCGGCGACGACCAGGATGAGTTCCCGGAAGAGGAGGCTGGTGAGCCCCCGCACCAGCAAAAAGGGGAGAAGCAGGGCCAGGGAGGAGAGGGTGGAGGCCAGGATGGGCACCCACACCTCCCCGGTGCCCCGCTCCGCCAGGGAGAACCCATCCTCTTCCGGATGCGCCTGGCGCAGGCGGGTGATGTTTTCCAGAACCACGATGGAGTTGTCCAACACCACGCCGATGGCCACCACCAGGCCACCCAGAGAAAAGATATTGAGGGAGAATCCCATGAGCTGCATCAAGGCGAAATTAATAATCAAGGTGATGGGGAGCACCAACAGCATCACCAGGGCATGGCGCCAACTTCCCAAAAATAGATAAATAATAATGAGTACCAGGATCGAGGCTTCGATGGCGGCGTTGCGCACCCCGTTCAAGGCGGCGATGACATAGTCCGCCTGGTTTTCCACCATCCCCATTTGGACGCCGGCCGGAATGGAGGGTTTAAGCTGCTCGATGCGCTGATTCACAGCCCGAGCCACCTCCACCGTGTTGGCGTCCGCCTGCTTGAGGACGCTCAACTTGACGGTGGGCTTGCCCCCCAGACGGGTGATGACCCGAACCTCCTCATGGGCGTCTTCCACCCGGGCGACGTCCTTAAGGTAGATCTTGCCGGGGCCACCGGTGGCCAGAACCACGTTGCGAATGTCGTCCAGGGTCCGGTATTCGCCCATGGTGCGGGCGATGAACTCCCGGCGGCCTACCGTCACCCGGCCGCCGAACTGTTCTATGTTCTCCTCCTGGAGCCTTTTCGTCACCCCCGGCAGGGTGAGGGCATATTTTTCCACCGCGTTGGGGTCCAGGTGGACCCGGATCTCCCGCTTCAGGCCGCCGACGATGTCGGTCCCCGCCACGCCGGGAACCGCCTGCAGTTGATACTGCAGCCAGTTCTCCGTCCAGGTGCGCAGCTTGGTCAAATCCCAGCTGTCGGAACTGATGGTGAGCTGCACCACCGGCAGCTGGGAAGGATCCGCTTTCATGACCAGGGGCGGGTCGATATCCTTGGGGAGTTGCCGGGCCGCCCGGGCCATAGCTGCCAGGGCGTCCTGGTAGGCTACGTCCACGTTGACCCCGTATTTGAAGTTGGCCAGGAGGGTGTACATGCCTTCAATGGAGGAGGACTCCAGGTAATCCAGGCTTTCCACCATGGCCATCTGCCGTTCCAAGGGGTCGGCGATGTTGGTGCCGATCTCTTCCGGGGTGGCGCCCCGCCACCAGATGTGTACCTTGATCAAGGGATAGGTTATGTCGGGAAGAAAATTCACCGGCAAAAGCGTGAAGCTGTAAATCCCCAGCACCACCGCGGCGATAGTAATGACAGCGGTGGCAATACGCCGCCGCACGGCGTAGGTGGTGATTTTCATTTGCCTGCTCCTCCCTGGACCTTCACTTCCATGCCGTCTTTGAGCTTTTCATTACCGGCGGTAATTACCGTTTCTCCCGGCTGAATACCGGAAACGATCTGGATCTGGCCCCCTGTCTCCAGGCCGGTTTGCACCACTCGCCGCTGAGCCTTGCCGTCTTTGAGGACATAGACCACTTTTTCGCCGTTGGGCTGGACCTGCACGGAATCACCGGGGACCACCAGCGACTGGGCTTCGGTCTGCAAGGTCAGTTTAAGCCGGGCAAACATTCCGGGAATCAGGGCCACCGGCATGGCCAGTTCAACCTCGACAGTGCGCGTGCGCATGCGGGTGTCCAGGTCCGGGTACACGCGGCTGACTTCGCCCTCAAAGGCCTTGCCCGGATAAGCGTCCAGTTGGACCGTGGCAGGGGTGCCTTTGAAGACCTCAGTGGCCTGGGCCTCGGGCACGGCCAGGCGGATCACCAGGCTGGCGGGATCGTACATCTCCACCAGGGGAGCGCGGGGGGCCACAAAATCACCATCTTTTACCAGCACCTTGGAAACCATCCCGTTCCAGGGGGCCTCCACTGAGTAGTCGCCGGCACTTTCCCGGGCCTTGACCAAAAGCGCCCGGGCGCCTTCATATTTGGCCCGGGCGGTGTCCAGTTGCGAGCCGGGCACAGCCCCGCTTTGGACCAGGATTTTGGTCCGATTCAATTCCGCCTGCTGCTCTTTTAAGGATTCCGAAGCCGCAGTCACCTGGGCCGCGGCCGCACCGGAGCGGCCGATGGTCACCAGCCGCTGGCCGCGCTTCACCTGATCACCCTCCCGGACCCGGCAATTCTGGATGGGGCCTTCGCCGGGCGAGGCCAGGCGGGCCTGGCGGGTGGGAGTGGCGGTGCCCGTCAGTTCCAGGGTCCGGGAGAGGGGCGCCAGCTGCGCCTTCTGTACGGCCACCAATGGGGTCGGCTTCCCCTTGGCTGCTTCCCCTTTCCCTTTCTCCTGGCTCCAGGACTGAACGGCGCCCCCAAAGATTAATGCTGCAGCCAAGAAAGTCGCCAAAATCATGACCGGCTTTTTCATGAAAGATCCCCCCCCACCGCCAGTTTGAGCCGGGCCAGGGCGCTGCAGAAGTCCGCCAGGGCGCGGTAATAATTGGTTTCGGTCACCAACAGGGCCGTCTGTGCGTCCAGCACGTCGGTGATGGTGCCGGCCCCCAGGTTGTATTTCAGGGTCTCGATGCGCAGGCTTTCCCGGGCCTGTTCGATGGCCTTTTCCGTGGCCTTGACCCGTTCGCTGCTGGAATCCACGTCCAGGATGGCGGTTTCCACCTCCTGGCGGACCTGGAGGTTGAGCTTGCGCAGCCGTTCCTGGGTTGCGGCCAGGGCAGAAAATTCTTCCCTCACCTTGGCGGAGATGCGCCCACCCTCAAAGAGGGGCATGGTGACGGTCACCCCGATTTGTCCGTCATCATCGTAAAACGGCCCGCGCTCAGTTGGGTTTCTGGGGTTCCGGTCGTCCCGTATACCCACCACCCCGGTGCCCCGATAGCCATAAGCACCCACCAGGTTAATGTTGGGGTAATGCCCGGCCCGGGCCACGTCCACCCGCCGGGCCTGGCTTTCCACCCGCTCCTTGGCAGCCGCGAAATCCGGGCGCAGTTCCAGCGCCCTGGGCACCAACTGTTCCGCCCGGTAGCCCACTTTCTCAAAGGTGAGTTTCCCGGTGAATTTCATCCGGGCCTTGTCGAAATCCAGGCCCATGAGGTTGGCCAGGAGCCGTTTTTGAATCTCCAGGACGTTGGTCTCCTTCTCCAGGCTCTGCACCAGGTCGGCTACCCGCACCTCGGTGCGCAGCAGGTCCACCTTGGCCGCCTTTTCCACTTCCACCATCTTGGCCATCTTCTGCCTCTGCTCCTGCATGGCCTGGAGGGAAAACTTCACCGAATCGACCACCTTTTCCTGGCTGAGGATGCCGTAGAAGGTGCTGGAGACGTTGAAGACCAGTTCATCCCGGGTCCGGGAGAGCCGGTTCTCTTCTGCCAGGCGGAGCAGTTCCGCGGCCTTGATTTCATTGATAATGCGGCCGCCGGTGAACAAGGGGAGTTTGAGCAGCACACTCCCCAGACTCTGCTGTTTGCTGAAAACCCTTGTTTGACCGTTGTACCTGGCTTCAAACAGCGGCCGGGAGTTGAGGTATTTGGTATAGTTGCCCTCATAAGCCAAATTGGGCCAGCGGGCCGCTTTGGCCTGGTCCACCTTCGCGCCCGCGGCCGAGACATCCCACAGGGTGGCGGCCACTTCCGGATTGTTCTTCAAGGCAATCTCCAGGGAACGCTCCAGGGTCAAAGCCTCCGGGACTGCTTCCTCCTTGGCCGGGACGGGCTGAGATGGAGCGGGTACAGCGATGCCGGTGGCCTTCGTCGTGGGGACCGGGCCGAAAGGCTCGGTGGGCTGCAGCAGGACGCAACCGGGAAAGACGAAGACATATAAGATTGCCAAGATTATCGTGCCATGCAAAACTTCTTACCTCCCTCCTGAGAAAATCGCTTGTATCTGGGCACTATCAACCATCTTTATTTAGGGACCGCAGGGCCGGCCGGCCCGGGGCGATCACCCCTCAAGTCTTTCATCCATTTGGGGCCCATCCGGCCTTTGCCTCCTTGGGTGCTGAACATCCGGCGCTCCATGAGATTGAGGAACGCAACTTTCTGCTCTGGTTTCAGGTGCTCCTGGCATTCCAGGCAGAACCGCAGCACCTCCTCTTCCAGCCTCATCTGCAACCCGCTAACTTCTTTGATTTTTTCTTGCATTGCCGGCCAGGCCGAAGCCCCTTGCCTGGTCAGATCAAAGAGGTACCGGCGTTTTTCTGCCAATTCCCGGCGCAATTCTTGAACCCGGCGGCGATGTTCGGGAAGCAGGCTCCCCAAAGCCTGTCTTTGTCCCGGCTCCAAATTAAGGGTCCCCCACATTTCCCGGAAGGGCTGAAATTGCTTGGGTTCTCCGAGCGCAGGCCGCTGCTGATAGCGCAGGTAGGCAAAGGTAGCCAGCCCCCCAATATTCAGTGCCAGGGAGAAGACCAGGAGGGATATCCAAAAATTACGCTTCATACGCTACTCGCTCGATGAGGGGACAATGATCCTCCCTTATCACCCTCAAAAAAGTTTTTTGACCCCGCCTATCGCGTCAACCAACGCCCGTCCCGTAGGGTGAGAAAAGCATAAGGCTTCACCCATCTGAGAAAGAGAAAAGCGTAAAAAGAGTAGAGGACACCATAAACGAAATCGCCATCCCGCTCTGACCGCAGGTAGTAAAAGGTTAGTAAGAAAGAGACCAGGGCCATGCCGCTGACAAATTTCACGATCAGGATGGGGCAGCAAAGAAAAGACGCCAGCATCAGGGGGAGAAAAATGGCGGTCATGGGAAACTCCATCTCGCGCACGAAAAAGTCCAGGATGGGCAATAAACGACGCCGGGGCCGGTAGCGGGAGAACATATAGGTGAGCTGGACCAGGGATTCCCGGAAATTGCTGCGGTCCCACCTGAGGAACATCCGGGACAGGCCCCGGTAGTGATCCGGCACGGTGGTATAAACCACCGCGGTGCGCTGGTACACGGTGTCGTAGCCCTGGCGCAGCACCAGATTGGTGAAGGCCCGGTCCTCGCCGATGGTGCAGCGCACCCCCAAAAAGCTCTGCTGGCGCCATTCATCCAGGATGGGGATAATGGCCTCCCGGCGGTAAGCGGACAAAGCCCCGGGGGTGCAAAACACGAAACCGTACATGGATTGGGAGGCCCGGAGAAAGTCGAAAGAGAGGACGAACCTGACCCACACCATACGGGTCAGGAGGTTGGCGGTGCGGTTGTAAACCTTGACGTTGCCCGCCACTGCGCCGATTTTGGAGTTTTGCAGCAGGGGCGCCAGAATTTGCTTGAGGGTGCCAAGTTCGATAACGCTGTCCGAATCCACGGTGACGAAATAGTCTCCTTTTCCCTGGAGAAAACCGGCGTAAAGGGCTTCCCGCTTGCCCCGGTTCTTGGGGAAACGGATGGCCTGGATCAGGTGGGGATGGCGTTGCCGGGCTTTCCGGATATAGTCCCAGGTGTCATCCCGGGAACCATCGTCGATGCAGATGATCTCCATGCGCTCTTTGGGATAGTCGGC
>JAKAGH010000123.1 GCA_021817645.1 Deltaproteobacteria bacterium | reverse complement strand
GGCCCCCAGCGCCGGAATTTTTCCCCAAACCTGTTCATTCAGCCGGTTCGCGGTGGCTTCATCGAAGAGTTCCGCGATATAGATGTACCAGAAGGAGTCCATCACCCGGTAATGCCAGAGCAAAAACTGGATATACTCTCGCAGCGCCGGTGCTTCCAGGCTGTCAATCAGAGAAAGATCCATATTCCCGCCTTTCATTAGGGGCGCAGATATCTTTTGCCGACGGCTAAGAGACCAAAACTGGATCCTATACTGCAATAAAAAGGGTAGGGGGGCCAGGAAAATTTAACCAAGGGCAAGTTCTGCAAACAAGTGGCGCGAAATTTAAGTAAAAGGGTCGTCCGTCACAACTTGACTTTTGTTGAAATGCTTTTTAATATGTTCTAAGGAAAAATCCGCGTGCAGTAGTATAGTCATTAAATATTTTTTTTATCTTGTAGGCGCTTATGTTCCGGCGAGTCGGCATTCTGACCATACTTTTGGCCTGGCTGCTCCTGGCCGCTCCGGCGGCTGCGGGCGTCCAGCGCCATACCGACAGCCAGGGCGTCATCCATATCAGCAATAGCAGTGCCGCAGCTTCAGGCCCGAGCCGCAGAGAAAGTTCCAGCAGCGCCACCGGGGCGCTAGACCCGGTAAGGCTGCCTGCTTCCTCCGCCCCCCCCTTGGCCGCAGCGGCAGAGTCCAGCTCTCAGGTCCAGCCACCGGCGGCAGCCATGCCGCAAAATTCCCTCCCGGCCGCGAACCCGGCTCCGGTTTGCGACCAAAACCGCGCCCTGCACCAAGAAACCGTTACCGCTCCAGAGATGGAGGCCGAGGCTGGACCACTGCCGGTGCAAAAGGCGGCGTGGAGCGAAGCCGAGGCCGGGCCCGCGGCGCGGCCTGCATCCCGGATGACGGTCCCGCACCCGCCTGGAAGGGTCACGCCCGGGGGGATCCAGCGCTTTCGGGACCGGCAGGGAATCCTGCACATCACCAACGTCCAGCCCAGCCGGGAAGAGTCCGGCCCCGGACTGGCGCAGGCAAAGAATAACGCGGGTGCAGGGGAAGATTTCCCGGCAGAAAAGCCCGGCCGCGTTGCCACCGCGGCCTGGCCCTTGCAGAAGGTAGCCTGGAGTCCGGATGATCCCGAAAGCTTGGTGCCGCCAGCGCTGGCCGCGGCCGCCGGCCTCAGGGAGCCGACCCCGGAAAAGAGCATTCATTGCTACCGGGACGGGCGGGGGGTAATCCACATCAATAATGCCGGGCCCACCTCCGGGGCTATTAGTCAGCCGCCCCGGGGTCAGGCCCGGGCCGGACCGGAGGAGGAAAGAGCGCCGCCTCCGGAAAGAGGGCCTCCGCCCCAGGAGGAGGCAGCAGTGGCAGCGGCCCAGCAAGCCGGCGCCCGCATTGGCGAAGAAGTGCTAAGAGCGCCTGCAGCCTTGATCTCTGCTCCTTTCGGCGGGCCGGAAACCGCACTTTCGGGGGGTATTCGGCGCTACCGGGACCCGCAAGGAGTCTGGCATCTGGAGAGCGCCCCGGCACCGGGGCTTCCGGAGCCGCCGCGCTTGCCCAGCCTGGCTGAACTGGGCCGGAAACTGACGCTGGCCAGTATTAACCCGGGAACCGCTCCTGCTATGGCTTCAGGGACTTTTCCCGCGATCAACCGGGGCCTTCCCGGGCCTGGCCGCGGCTACGGCGGGATCTCGGTGTCCCGGGACCTCCGTGGCAGGTTGACCATCACTAATGCCCGGCCGGTGCCCGGGGTGGGGCAGGCCCTGCCCCTGGCAGAGGCCCGCGCCCAGTTGGAGCCTATCATCCAGGAGGCTGCCCGGACTTATGCCCTGCCGCCCACCCTGGTGCGGGCGGTGATCCAGGCGGAGTCGAATTTCGCGTCCTGGGCCATATCGCCCAAGGGGGCCATGGGGTTGATGCAATTGATGCCGGGCACCGCCGCGTTTTTGGGGGTCCAGGACGCCTTTAACCCCAGGGAGAATATCTTTGGGGGATGCCGCTATTTGCGGCTTCTCATAGATTCTTTCGGAGGCTCTTTGCAACTGGCCCTGGCGGGATATAACGCCGGTTACCAGCGAGTGGTGGATTGCGGCTACCGGGTGCCGGACATCAAAGAGACCCAGTCATTCCTGACCCAGGTAATGGGGAATTATCTGGCTGAAGAGAGAAAGGCCCTGCTGCCAAGGATCTGAGTGAGGGGTTAGGAGCCCCTTCTTTCAGGGATGGAACTCCTCTAAATCGGCGTGCATCGGCGTGCATCTGCGGTTAAATACTGGCCGCCGATGCACGCCGATAACGTTGATTCTGCCATTTGTCCTGCGATTATTTCTTCTCTGGCTTTTCCGGTTGCTTGCACATCTCTTCATGCCACCGTTTCAGGGCCAGGATAAACTTCCCCTGTTGCACCGGGGTCAGGAGCTGCAACTCTTCCTGGCGCTGGGCTTTAAAGGTCTCAAAAAGTCTGCCATGGTCAGCACTGATCCCGGTGGCCAGGTCTTTGATTTTGCCCTCGTCCGGTTTGGGAGCGGCCAGGGCCTTTTCCAGTTCGCTTTCATCTTTCTTGATCCGCTCGACAATATCTTTCCGGCTCCGGGCGTATTTCTCACCCACCGCCTGGAATTCTTTGGCTTTCTCAGGAGTAAGGTTCAACTCTTTGACCAACTTGTTATTAGGCCCGCCGGTCTCCAGGGCTTGGACCGGGATGGCGGCGAGGAGCGCCAATCCCAGGAAAAGTGCTAACCCTACCAGCCAGAAATGCTTTTGCCTGCGCATTTGGTTTCTCCTTTGGCAAAAATTATCTCAAGCCCTTTCCCGGGCCATGATAGCCACGATTTAACGCGAAACTTGATCCAAGCTGGAAAAAGCAGGTGCGGCTGGGAGTGGTTACCGATGGCCCCCGCCACCAATGGCACCGCCGCCGCCGCCACCACCACCACCGTGACCGCCGCCGCCACCCATTCCACCACCACCGCCACCGGCACCGCCGCCATGACCGCCACCGCCGCCGATAGCGCCACCGCCACCGCCGACAGGCCCACCATGGCTACCGCCGCCGGGTGGCACCACGACGGGGCCGCCCCCAACCCCGCCCCCGGTGGCGCCTCCGCCTCCGCGGGTCCCGACGCCGCCACCCCGGTAATAGTGCCGGCCATAGGGATAAGGATAGGTATAGGGACTGTAATAGTATCCCGAGGGATAGTTGTAATAATCATAGTAGTAATAAGGATAGGAGTAATCGTAGGGATAATAGCCATAATCATAGGCACCATAGCCCCCGTATCCATAAGGGGCGCAGGCCGACAGGGCGAGAAGCAGACAAAACGGCAGCAGGTATAGAATCCACCGCACCCCGGGCTTCCGGCCCCGGCCGGTCACAGTTCCAGGCCGGAGGGGGAAAGAAGCAATCCGCCCGCAGATTAACGACTCTTTCATCATGGTTTCAGCCTCCGCCGGGGGGAATCGAGCATTCTGATATAAAGTTAAGGCTTTCTGGAAGATTTTCAAGACGTAGCGCACCGGCGCAGGGGGAGGGAGAAGATAACGTGGTATCACACCGGCAGGATGATCTCCTGCAAATGCGGGTCCTGCAGGAGATGGTGGCCGGTCCCCGAGAAGGTGATGCGGCCTTTTTCCAAAATATAGGCTTTTTCCGCCACGTTCAGCACGCGTTGCATGATTTGCCCGGAAATCAGCAAGGTAACGCCGTTTTGCCGCAGGTCCCGGAAGGAGTCGCAAAACCTTTGCACCAGTTTGGGGCTCAAACCCATGAAGGGTTCGTCCAGCATGAGTAGCCGGGGTGCGGACATGAGCCCCCGGGCCAGGGTGACCATGCGCTGCTGGCCGCCGCTCAAGATACCGGCGGGGGAACGCAGGCGATCCTGGAGTTCCGGAAAGATCTGGCAAACCCGCTCCAGGTTTTTTGCAAGCTGGCGGCGTACCAGATAGGCCCCCACTTCCAGATTTTCCAAAACGGTCATCCCCGGAAAGACGCGCATGCCCTCCGGAACATATACCGCGCCCCGGCGTACCATTTCCCAGGGGGGCAAAGCTTCCACAGGCTCACCCGCAAAAAAAATGCGTCCTGTCACCGGCCGCTGCAGGCCTTCCAGGGCTTTTAGCAGGATGGATTTCCCCGCGCCTTCGATGCCGATAATGGCCACAATCTGGTGGGGGAGGAAGGAAAAGTTAACCTCCGTCAGAACCCGCTGCCCCTGCAGGGAGACCGAAAGCTGCTGCACCTCGAGGAGGGGCGGAGAAGTCGCATCAGCGGGCATCACGCGCCTCCGTGGTTGATGATGCAATAACGGGTGCCCAGGTAGGCGGACACCACTGCGGGGTCGCGGATCAAAGCGGCGGGCGGCCCCTGGGCGATGATTTCCCCGTGGTCCAGGGCCAGGACCCGGTCGGTCACCGCTTCCAGGAGCGTGAAGAGGTGGTCGGTGAGGAGCAGGGTGAGTCCCTGGTCCCGCAATTTGAGGAGCCCCGCGGCCAGACGGTTAAGCGCGACCTGGCTGAAGCCGGCCGCGATTTCGTCCAACAGCAGCAGCCGCGGGCGGGTGGCCAGGGCCCGGGCCAGTTCCACCAGGCGTTGTTGGGGCAAGGGCAATTCCCCGGCCAGGGTAGGCCCCTTGTCCATCAGTCCCACCAGGGAGAGGCAATAGCCCGCCTCCTCCTGGGCCTCGGGGAGAGGAGGGCGCTGCCGTTGCAGCCACGCGCCCATGAGGACGTTTTCCAGGGCGGTCATTTCCGGAAAAATTTGGGGGGATTGAAAAGTCCTGGCCAGACCGGCCCGGCTCAGACGATCCGGCGGCCAGGCCGTGGTCTCCTGGCCGCAGAAGACGACGCTGCCGGACGCGGGCTTTTGCCAGCCGCTGATGATATTAAAAAGTGTGGTTTTGCCGGCGCCGTTGGGGCCGATGAGCCCCAGGATTTCCCCTTTCTCCAGGGAAAAGGAGACATCCCGGAGAACGGAGCGGTCTCCAAAGAATTTCTTGATCTGGCGGACCTCTAGACAGACTTGGGGGGCGATGGCAGCCATGCGGCAATTCCCTTGGGAAAAAAGAAAACCGTCAGAATGATGACCAGGCCGTAAAGCGCGGAGTGGCCCATGGGGAATAAAGGCATCAGGAAGAGTTGTTCCAGCGGATAGAGGATGAATGCCCCCAGGACCGGCCCGAAGACCATGGTGGAGCCGCCGAAGATGCTGAAAACCAGCGGCAGGACTGACAGATGCAGGTTAAAGACCAGCGCCGGCTCCACCAGGCCCATGATCTGGGCATAGAGCGCGCCGGTGAGGCCCGCCAGATACGCACTGAGCAGCAGGGCTTTGGCCCTTTCCCGGTTGCTGGCGATGCCGAGCGCGGCCGCGGCTATTTCGTTTTCCCGGATAACCCGCAAAGTCCAGCCCCAGCGGGAGCGGATGCAGTGCCAGTGGAGCAGCAACGCCAGCAGCATAACCCCTAATAACAGGTAATATTGGGCCATGAGATCCATGCCGAAATCGACCCGCAGCCATCCCAGAGATAGGGTGGGCAGGCGGTCCAGGCCCACGATGCCCATGGAGCCGTAGGTGAGGCGGTCCCAATTGTCCGCGATGGTTTTGGGAATTTCCAGGGCCGCCAGGGAGGCCAGACCCAGGTAGACCCCCCGGAGCCGCCGGAAACCGAGGCTCCAGATAACGGCAAAGACGACGCTGGCCAGGGCTCCCAAAGGCATGGTGAGCAGGGGCGACCAGTGGTAGTGGTGGCTGAGAAGGGCTGAAGCATATGCCCCCAGGCCGAAAAAGGCCGCGTGTCCCAAAGAAATGGCGCCGGAGAGGGCATAAATGTTCCAGGCCAGGGCCATGGTGGCATAAAGACAGGTAATCCCCAGCACCTGGTGAAACTGTACCGCGTCCCGGAAGATGAGCGGCCAGACGGCCAGGACCAAGACCCCGGCTGCGGCTGCAAATGACGAAGTAGGAATTTTCCCCAATTAAACCAGCCCCATCCTCAACTTTCTTTCTTCCAGGAAATACCATGCGGCCGGAAATAGAGGAGCAGGAGGAGCAGCACGGCGCTGACCAATTCCCGCCACCTGCTGCCCAGGGCAAAGACCGTGGCCGACTGCGTCAGGCCCAGAAGCCAGCCCCCCAGGAGGATGGTGCGGATCCGGCCCAGGCCGGCAAAGATGGTGACGACGATGGCGATCATGGTCGCTTCCGCGCCCGCGGCCGGGTAAAGGTACATATTTTGGGCAAAAAGCGGGCCGGCCAGGCCGATGAGCAGGCCCCCCAGGCCGAACGCCACCAGAGCCAGGCGCTGGACATTGATTCCGGCCATCTGGGCCGCGTCCCGGTCCTGGATGGTGGCCCGCAGGGCCTTGCCTAAAAAAGTCCGCTGCAACAACAGGTGCACCGCGCCGGTGGCCAGGAGGGCCAGGAGGATGAGCACCCCTTGATGCAGCGGCAGGCTGAAATTCACTGCGGGCAGGGTCAATATGGGCCAATCCGGCGTCATCAGACGATAGTCCGCGGAAAACCAGGCCAGAAAAAGATTCTGCAGCAGCAGAGCCAGCCCCAGGGTCACTATCAAGGTATTCAAGCCACGAGGTTCCGGCAGCCGCCGCAGCAGGTAGTGCAAAGGAATCGTCACCCACACCAGGGCCAGGGAGCAGATCAGCAAGATCCAGACGAAGGGCACCTGGAAATAGTGCCACAGGACAAACGCCAGATAGCCGGAGAGCAAGATCATCTCCCCGTGGGCCAGGTTGAAGGCCCGGGCGATGCCGAGGATCAGAGAAAAACCCAGGGCGATGAGGGCGTAAAAAGAACCCAGGGAAAACCCGGCCAAGATGACGGGAGTTCCAACCCACATCGGTCACAAGCTCCTTGAGATTCCCCCTCAGCGCCTTGCCAGACTGAAATCCACCTGGCCCGTGGCCCGCTCCGGGGGATAGACCACCACCAGCCGCTGCTTTTGAATCTGGACGATTACCTGCTGATAATACCGGGGATCGCCGTGGGCGTCAAAGGCCAGCCGCTCCATGGGCAGCTGCAGGTCCAGCCGGGCCAGGGCCTGGCTGACGGCCTCGCCGGTGAGTTGCCCCCCTCCCTGGAGCACCTGCTCAATGGCGGCCAGCAAGGCCCGGGCGGAAGTGTAACCATGCATGGTCGTGGTATTGGGCTCCTTGCCGAATTTTTTCCGGAAGCCAGCAACAAAGGCCTGGGAAGCCTTTTCGGTCCCGGGCTGGGTAATGCCCGGGTTCCAGGCGCAGGCGCCGAAAAGTCCCTCAGAGCCCGGTCCCACTTCGTCAATAAAACTCTGGTAGGCCACTCCCCAGGGAGCAATAAAGGCCTTCAGGCCCAGGGGCCGTTCCCGCATTTGCCGCGCCAGGATCAGGTTGTCGGCATAAAAGCCGCCGCTGATCAGGGTCTCCACCTGGGCCGGAGGCAATTTGAGGAGAAATACGGAAAAATCCGGCCAGCCGGGGCGAAATTTATCCCGGAGAACCACCTCACCGCCCAACTGCCGGAGTTGGGCCTGGACATTGTCCGCAAATTCGCTGGCCCCCGGGGTAGCTGCATACACCAGGGCCACCCGCCGGGTCTTCAGGGTCCGGGCAAGAAAGTGGGACAAGGGTTGGGTGATGCCTTCCAGGCTGGACACGCGAAAAAAGAAAGGATTTTTATTGCTGGTAATCGCCTGCTGCAGGCTGGCCGAAGCCACATAAGGCACCCGGTGCCTGGCGGCCTGCTGGCTGATGGGCCCCACCAGGGAATCCACGTAACCGCCCACCAAACCGATAATTTTTTCCCGGAAGATCAGGTCCTGGGCCTGGTTGACCGCCACATCCGGTTTGCTCTGATCATCCCGGTTGAGCAGTTCCACCGGCCGCCCCGCCACTCCGCCCCGGGCATTGGCTTCCTCCACCGCATAGAGGATACCCTGGTGGATTTCCAGGCCGGGTTTAGCCAAATGCCCGGAGAGAGGATCAATCTCCCCCAACCGGATCTTCTCAGCCGCACTGAGCGGCAGGGCCGTGCCGCAGACCAGGCCGGCCAGGAGGCAGGCAATCAGGAGCCAAAGGGCAGAAAGGAATAATTTCGGCTTCATAAGAATGGCGTCCAGGCACTGCAGTGCTTTACGGGCTTCTTGCAGCCGGCGCAGAAGCCGTATCTGGTTCAGCATATAATCAGACGCCGGACAATCCAAAGTAATTTTACATCATCCCCGCTGTTTAAGTGCACAATCTAGACACGGGCGAGTCTAGAACCCAGAAAAAACCCCTGAACGGAAAAAAAGTAGAGGCTTCGAGCCGGCCGCAAGCCAGGCAACCGGAGTTTGTCTGGGATTGCAACTAAATTCACGAAAATTGTTCAATTGCCCAACAGTTTGTATTCCATATTAATACTAGCAGCTTAACCGGTTTAGGGCAATCTGTTGGGGGATTTTCCGACAACTACGAGAGAGGGGGAGAGTTCCCTCAATTATGGGCATATGTGAGAAAAAATAACTACTTAGGGGCTTGGCATATGCCTTGCTTTATAGAAGGCAAATGTCCAACCCAGCCACACAGAGCCGGAGGAATTTCCAGACGACCTCCTGGCGCCGCCACCCAGGCCCCAACGGCAGAAAATCTTCCCTGTGCCAGATCGCTTCCCCCGATGGCCCCTGGGACTTTTTGGGAGAAGCGGCCATGCGGGCCGGTATACTGCTGAAAGATTATCGCTATTTCTTGAGCAGGAGCGAATCTTAATGGAAATCAACGCCAACCCACCGCTGGTTCCTTCCTTTTC
>JAKAGH010000122.1 GCA_021817645.1 Deltaproteobacteria bacterium | reverse complement strand
GGGTCGATGAGCAGGGCCGCCACGTCATAGCCCAAGGGGCCTAGCCGCGCCCCCTGGAAATCGATGACCCGCAGACGCCCGTTTTTGATCATCAGGTTCCGGGACTGAAAATCCCGGTGCAGGAAAAACCGGTCCGGAGCAGAGGCAGCCAGGCCGGTCAGCCGGTCAAAATCCGGGGCCAGGTCGATGGCCGCCAGCTTCAGGCCCAGGTAGCCCTGGAGGAAGGCCAGGACAAAATAAAGACATTCCCGCTCCCGCAGGAACGGCCCGTCCACCACCGGGGTGTCAAAGCACCAGGCAGGGGAAAAACCCTCCAGGCCGCGCACCTGCATCTCCACCAGGATTTCCAAGGCCTGGCGGTACCAGAAGCGGATTTGCGTTTCCGCCTGCTGCGTCTTCAGGACCGCTTCCAGGCTCATATCCCCCAGGTCCTCCAAAAGCATCCAGCCCTCTTCCCGGCAGTAGTGGTAAATCTCCGGCACCGGCACGCCTTGGGCCCGCAGATGGCCGCCGATCCGGAAATAGGAATCATTCTCATTGACCTTTTTGCCGGGGGCATATGGATGCCAGAGCAGGACCTTGGTGGGAGAGCCCGGCAGCCGGAAAAAGCGGCGGTCCGAGCCGTCCCCGGCCAGGGGCTGGGCCCCGGCCAAAGAGACTCCCTGCTCCCTGGCCGCGGCCTCCAGACGGAAGGTAATCAGGAAATCCTGCACCACCGCTTAACTCCCTTCATAATCTACGGCCACAATGGACTGCCGGACGGACAGGAGATACTTGACCACTTCTTGATGCAGGGGGTGGATCTGATAGGCGTTCAGGTCCTCCAGATTATCGAATTTGGCCACCAGGGCCAAATCATAGGAGCGGTCGGTGTGCAACACGTCCGCACCCACTTCGAAATGGCGCAACTGGGGAATCTTGCCGGCCAGAGAGGCCAATACCGCCCTGGTCTTCTCGACGCTTTCCGGACGACGGTCCAGCAATTTGAAAAGCACGACATGGGTGACCAATTTAATTCTCCTTTGCTGAGTAGTTCGTGCAAGCTTGTGCACATGACGTGATTAACAGCTATTCACGGGGCATCGGCCCAGCCGGAAATTAGAAAAGAACGTAGGGAGGGCGTCTCGCCCACCGCGTTAACTGCGCAGGCTGGAAAGCCTACGCCACCGCACTAAGAATTTTTATGTCCAATTCCTCCTGACCCCTGATCCCTGGCCCCTGGCCCTTGCTCACTGATCACTGGCCACTGGCCACTTCAATTTCACATCACAATCTTATCCCGGGCTGACTGGGTAACCCGGGCATAAGGAGCCACCAGGCAGCCCTCCAGGCGCAGCCCCGGGCCGATCCAGGCCCCCTCCCCCACCACGGTATTTCGCAAAGCCGCGCCCCTGCCGGCCTGCACCCCGGCCCCCAGGCAGACGCAGCCCTCACATTGCACTCCCGGCTCTAAAACCACGCCCGGCCCCAACAGGGGATCGGCTAAACGCGGCAGGAAGCGGGCCAGGCCGGAACCCGCGCCATTAAGCAGGCGGCAGTGCGCCTGCAGATAGCCATCCAGGCTCCCCAGGTCCTGCCAGAAATGCCCGGAGACCACCAGGGTGTCGATCCTTGCCCCCGCGGCCAGGGCCTGGCGCCAGGCGGCCACCAGATCGCCATAACCCTGGGGCGGCAGGTAATTAAGCAACTGCGGGTCCACCACCTGCACGCCGGTATAGGCCAGGGGCGGCCCTGCCGCGGCGGGCGGAGGCTCCCCGATGCCCGCCAACCTCCCCTCCCCGTCAATCCAGACGTTATTAAATGGCGGAAAATCATGAAGCACCAGCGTAGTGATAGATTCCTGGCGATGTCCCCGATAGACCGCGGCCAGGTCCAGGTCGGTGAGGATGTCCCCGTTCACCGCCAGAAACGGCCCGCGTCCCAGAATCTCGCCTAATTGCCGCAGGCCGCCGCCGGTGCCCAGCAATTCCGGCTCCGGGCTCAGGCTGAGGTTGAAGGACCAGGGCCGGCCGGCCAGGAACTGCTGCACCTGCTCCCCCAGATGGTGGGTATTCACCGCCACCTGCAGGAACCCGGCCGCCTCCACCTGCTCCAGGACCACCCCCAACAGGGGCCGGTTCAGGATGGGCAGCAGGACCTTGGGCACCATCTCCGTGAGCGGCCGGAGGCGGGTGCCTAAGCCTGCGGCCAGAACGGCTGCTTTCACATTAACTTCCTATTCGTCGGGCGGCTTTGTAGTAATCAGGGATCAGTCATCAGTAAAATCTGATTCCACCAATGTACCCACTGATTACTGGTTACTGATCACTGATAACTTTCCTCCGCCAACTCTACTTCTTATACCCGAATTTCCGCAAAATCTCATGCCGCCAGGCCCGGCCCGCGGCGTCTTCCACGCCTTGGGGGGAGAGGCCGTCCACCACGCCCAGGATGCCCCGGCCCTGACCGGTTTGGGCCAGGATGACCTCCACCGGGTTGGCGGTGGCGCAGAAGATGCGGCAGACCTCGGGGCAGAGTTTGATGGCATTCAGGACATTGATGGGAAACGCATCTTTGAGCAAAATATTGAAAGTGTGGCCCGCGGCCAGACGCCGGGCGTTTTCCGTGGCCGTGACCATCAGTTCCGGGTCGTTGCCCTCCACCCGGATCAGGCAGTCGCCGGACGACTCGGAAAAGGCCAGGCCGAACTTGCTGCCCGGCGCGGTGCCCACCAAAATTTCATAGAGGTCTTCCACGGTCTTGATGAAGTGGCTCTGGCCCAAAATGAGGTTGGCGCCCTCGGGAATCTCCAATTTTTCCACCAGGAGTTCCATATCTTGCCCCCTTAATTCCCTGACCGGAAAACCTTTCCGATCCCTGATTTTTGTGGTATTATAGGCGTGTTAAGGGGATAGTGACAAGCCTTTTCCGAGGATGCCGGGGAGTCCCACCACGCCTGTTCTTTGGGGTTTATGATTTGAGAAAAATTTTTTATCTGGCGACCATCTGGCTGCTGGGTTGGGGGCTCCTTTCTCCAGCCGCGGCTGCCGGCGGGATCAAAATCGGCCTCTATCTGCCCATGACCGGACCGGCCGCGGCCATGGGGCAGATGGTCTATGAGGGGATCCGGATGGCGCAGCGGCTTCAGCCTCAGGTCTTGGGACAGGAAGTGAAGCTATCCCTGGTGGACACCAGGAGCGACCGGATCGAGGCAGCCAACGCAGTGAGCCGCCTTATTGAGAAAGAAAAGGTAGCGGCCATCATCGGCGAAGTCATCAGCTCCGACACCCTGGCCGGGGTGCCCATTGCCGAGCGGGCCCAAGTTCCCAATATCGCGCCCACGGCCACCAATCCCCTGGTCACCCAAAACCGGAAGTTTGCCTTCCGGGCCTGCTTCGTGGACGACCTCCAGGGGCGGGTGGCCGCCCGCTTCGCCCGGGAGAATCTGAAGGCCAACAAGGTTGCGCTCCTCATTGACCAGGCCCAGGACTACTGCGTGGGCCTGGCCAATTACTTTCAGGAAGAGTTTAAGAAACGGGGGGGCGAAATCGTGGCGGTCAGCTACATCCAGACCGGGGACCAGGATTTTTCCGCCCAGATTTCGGCGCTCAAAGGGAAGAACCCGGACCTGATTTATGCCCCCAATTATTATGCCGAAAGTGCGCTGTTGGCCAAGCAGCTCCAGGATCTGGGGGTGAAAGCCCCGATCCTTACCGGGGATGGGGCCCAGGTGCCGGAGCTCCTGAGCATCGGCGGCCAGGCCGTGGAGGGCATGTATTTCACCGCCCATTTCCACCGCCAGGCCGCGGCCACACCCCTGGCCCAGAAATTCTTGCAGGCGTACGAGACGGAATATAAAAAAGACCTGGACGCATTCACGGCCCTGGCCGCTGACTCCTATTTCCTGCTGCTGCACGCCATGGAAAAGGCGGGCGGCACTGACGGCCCCAAGGTGGCCCAGGCCCTGGCTGCGACCCGGGATTTTCCCGGGGTCACGGGGAAAATCACTATGGGCCCGGATCACAACCCCATTAAGGGGGTGGTGGTGCTGAAGGTGGAAAACGGGAAGTTTGCTTATCAGACGACGATAAATCCTTAGATGTCAGAAAGATAATGGATCGAGCCACGATTAAGACAAAGTCAAACTTCGAAATACCACTGGACGAGATCGCAGCCTTCTGCCGCAAGTGGAAGATTAAAGAATTTGCGCTGTTTGGATCGGTCTTGCGGGAGGATTTCCGTCCGGACAGCGATATCGACGTGCTGGTGACCTTCAAACCGGACGAAGACTTCGATTTTGATGATCGGATGAAGATACAGGAGGAAATTGAAAAAATATTTGGGCGGAAGGTTGATCTGGTGGAACGAAAGCTCATAGAACGGAGCGAAAATTACATCCGCCGTCGCCACATTTTGCAGTCTTTGGAGCCCGTTTATGTGGCGGGATGACGCTTACCTTCTGGATATGCTATTGGCAGCCCGAAAAATTCAGAAATATGCTCAGGGATATAATTTTGAAAGATTCGAAGAAGATGAGGTTTTGCAGGATGCAATTATGCGTCGCATCCAAATAATCGGAGAAGCGGCTCGCAAGGTTTCTCTAGAATTTAAAGAAGCTCATTCTGAAATTTCCTGGCCAGATATTATAGGCATGCGTCATCGTTTAGTTCACGATTATTCCCAGATAATTTCAGAAAAGGTTTGGGAGACCGTGATAAAAGATATTCCTGAACTGATCGATCAGATAGAACCCCTGATACCTCCGGATACGGATTGAAAATTTGCAGAAATGATTTCTTCGGCCTTCGACCGCTTCATCGGCATAGATTGGTCAGGAGCCAAAGACCCCCGACGCGGCCTGCAAATGGCTCAATGTTTTCGGGGAACCGAGGCGCCCCAAATCGTTTTAAATGAAAAGCCTCGTAACTGGCGGCGCACAGAAATTTTAGATTGGTTGGCGGAGGTCCATAACTCCGGGAAGAGAGTCCTGGCGGGATTTGATTTTGCTTTTGCCTATCCCTATTGCGATGAGGACGCTTACTTTCCCGGAAGTGACCAAACTCCGAAGATTGCTGAATCGCTTTGGGCCTTAATAGATGCCATTTGCCAAGATGCTGAGGATTTTTACGGCGGGCCTTTCTATTTAAGGCCGGATGCCCCGTTTGCTGATTATCTGCTCTTTATAAATTATAAGGGGAAACATTACAGCAACCGCATGAGATTCACTGATACACATTGCCTGGAAAAAGGCGGCAACCCAACCAGTGTCTTTAAATGTGTCGGCCCTGAGAGCGTGGGCAGCGGTAGCATTGCAGGCATGTGGATGCTGCACCATATAACCACTCATTTACATAAGGAATTTCAGATTTGGCCCTTTGACAATGCGGATAATGGCCGGTCAGTAATGGTTGAAATCTACCCGGCGTCGTTTTTCAGGTTGGCGGGCCAAGATGTACGAAACTGGGGCGATCGGGAGACCGTAAATCGTGCCCTCGAGTTTTTCGGTTCTCAGCCGTTACCCACTGATCAGAAGATGGAATCGAAGGACGACATCGACGCCATTGTTTCCGCGGCGGCCCTCCGTCACCTGGCACATAATCCCGATACCTGGCAACCCGCGGCCTTGAGCGACTGTGCCAGGGATTTTGAAGGCTGGATTTTCGGAGTCGAATAATCCATGAATTCACCATTATAGGTAAATGCTTTAACCTTGTACTTTTCCCCGGTGGGTGCTGAATGCCTGCCTTATCATGGAATGGGGCAAGAAAATATCTCCACAAGAGGATAAAATGACGGAGGGAAAGCAGTTGGCTTCAGTGGATGGAAGCAAGCGGGTCATCACTTATTTTGCCAATTTCGACATGGATAGGCTGAGCAATTCCTGTGATCAATTGGTGGATGCTTGCAGCAAGGGCTACTTGACCCACATCCTCGTGGGCCTCTTTCATCTGGCCTGGATGGATCAGAAACAAACGATTCCCGGCATCCATCTCAATAAAATGGACCCCCATGACCCGGATTTAATCCCTCTATGGCAGGCAGTGATTGATATCCAAAATAAGTATCCGCAAGTGAAGGTGCTGATTACGTTCGGCGGAGGGGGGGTAGGAGACTTCCGGCAATTGTTGAACCCTGAAACCTTTGGATTCTGGTACCCTCCTCTCAAAAACATGCTAAATTCTTTTACTTTTAAATTTGACGGTATCGACTTGGATATAGAAGAAGATGATGATGATGCGGTGAACACCGAAAATGTGCAGCGCCTCGTCGGACAGCTGCACCAGGATTTTCCCGGCTTCTTGGTTACCAGCGCTCCGGTAGCCTCTGCCCTGATTGACTCTACTTTTTCCGTATCACGGAATGTCGACTATATTCAATTACTACAACTAGGTTTGTTCGACTGGTATAATGCACAGTTTTATAACAATTTCGGGGATTTAATCAATCCAGATTGGGACCCACCATTCCACCACTCCCCAGACTATGCCCTGGTCACTGACAATCTCCTGAGGAACGGGCTTGCTCCCAATAAGCTGGTGGCCTTGGTCCCGACCGAAAAGGACGCATGCGCTACAGGCTACCATGATATCCTTTCAGAGCTTTTCCCAATGTTCTGGAAGGTCACCGTTAAATACCCTGACTTCGGCGGCGTAGGCGGCTGGCATTTCGATTGCGCCATGGTAGGGGATCAGACTGATCCGGTGGGTTGGACCCATTACGCCTTCATGGCCCAGCACGGCGAACTTGCAGCCCTTAATCCTTAATCGCTTAGGGGAATTGGCCGATTTGGGGACGACATTATTCGCCTGTAAAAAAATGAAACAGATTTCTTAAATTAATAGTGTTTTTCAATAATTTTAACAAAGGTGAGCAGCGCTGACACCCGATCCTAAACAACCGAGCCTATTCAACATGGAATCAAGATCCGTAAACATCAACATCGAAGATGAAATTCGTAAATCGTACCTGGAATACGCCCTGAGCGTCATCATCGGCCGGGCGTTGCCGGATGCGCGGGACGGGCTCAAACCCGTACACCGCCGCATCCTCTTCTCCATGTCCGAGTCGGGGTTCGACTGGAACCGTCCTTACCGCAAGAGCGCCCGCATCGTCGGTGACGTCATCGGTAAATACCACCCCCACGGCGACACCGCGGTCTACGACGCCATCGTGCGCATGGCCCAGGACTTCTCCCTGCGCTACCCCCTGGTGGACGGCCAGGGCAACTTCGGCTCGGTGGACGGCGATTCCCCCGCGGCCATGCGTTACACCGAGGCGCGTCTGGCCCGCGTGGCCCACGAGCTGCTCCAGGACCTGGACAAAGACACCGTGGATTTCGTGGGCAACTATGACGGCTCCCTCAAAGAGCCCCTGGTGCTGCCCACCCGCTTCCCCAATTTATTGGTGAACGGCTCCTCGGGCATCGCCGTGGGCATGGCCACCAATATCCCCCCCCACAGCCTGGGAGAGGTGTGCGACGCCCTGCTGGCGCTCCTGGAGAACCCTGAGATCACTGTGGAGGAGTTGATGCAGGTGTTGCCGGGGCCGGACTTCCCCACGGGCGGCTTCATCTACGGGGCCGAAGGCATCGGTGAGGCCTACCGCACCGGCCGGGGTCTGATCCGGCTCCGGGCCAAGGTGGCCGTAGAGAAGAAGTCGGGGGGCCGGGAGTCCCTGGTCATCCGGGAGCTGCCCTATCAGGTGAACAAGGCCCGGCTGATCGAGCGCATCGCCGAGCTGGTGAAGGAAAAGAAGGTGGAGGGCATCGCCGACATCCGGGACGAATCGGACCGGGAAGGCATGCGCGTAAACATTCTGCTGAAAAAAGACGAAGCCTCCCAGGCCATCCTTAACCAGCTCTATCTGCACACGCAGATGCAGGTCACCTTCGGCATCAACCTGGTGGCCATCGTTCATAACCGGCCGGAGCTTTTGCCCCTCAAGGACCTGCTGCGCCACTTCCTGGAACACCGCCGGGAAGTCATCATCCGGCGCACCAAATTTGAGCTGAAAAACGCGGAGGCCCGGGCCCATATCCTGGCCGGACTGCTCATTGCCTTGGATTACCTGGACGCGGTGATTAACCTCATCCGGGCGTCGGCCACTCCCGCCGCGGCCAAGGAACAGTTGATGGCCGGGATGTTCATCCTGGCGCCTTTGCCAGGTTTGAGCCTGGAAGCAAGCCGGGCCCAGTATTCCCTGTCCGACATCCAGGCCCAGGAAATCCTGAATATGCGGCTGCAGCGCCTCACCGGCCTGGAGCGGCAGAAGATCGTGCAGGAGGCCCAGGAGGTGGAGGCCGCGATTGCCCGCTTCCGGCAAATCCTGGCGGAAGAGGCCCAGGTCAAGGCACTCATCGCCCAGGAATTAAAAGAATTGAAAGAGCGCTACGGCGACGGCCGCCGCACGGAGATCATCCCCCAGGCCCAGGAGTTCACCGCCGAAGACCTCATCGCCGAAGAAGAGATGGTGGTCACCGTCAGCCACCGGGGCTATATCAAGCGCACCCCCTTGAACATCTACCGCAGCCAGCGCCGGGGGGGCAAGGGCCGCACCGGCATGGGCACCAAGGAAAACGACTTTGTCGCCCAGCTCTACGTGGCTTCCACCCACAGTGTTTTCCTGGTCTTCACCAACCAGGGCCGGGTCTTTTGGCTGAAGGTCCACGAAATCCCCGTGGGCATGCCTTCCGCCCAGGGCAAGGCCATCGTCAATCTCCTGCAGTTGGGCCTGGATGAAAAAGTGACCGCGGTCCTGCCCGTCCGCGAGTTTGTGGCGGGTCCGTCCCCGGTCCTGGCACCCCGCCGGGGCGTGGTGGAGAAGACCGGAATTGTGAACTTCC
>JAKAGH010000121.1 GCA_021817645.1 Deltaproteobacteria bacterium | reverse complement strand
CCGATGTGCGCACCATCATGCGGGAACGGGGCATGGCCCTGATGGGTACCGGCATTTCCGGCGGCGCCAACCGCGCCTGCGAGGCCGCACAAAAGGCCATCGCCAGCCCGCTGCTGGAAGACATCTCCATCAGCGGCGCCCGGGGCATCTTGATCAACATCACCTCTTCCCACGACATCTCCATGGAAGAACTCAAGGAGATCTGCGGCATCATCCAGGAAGAGGCGGACGAAGAAGCCATCATCAAGTGGGGCCTGGTCTACGACGAAAACCTGAACGAAGATATCCGAGTCACGGTCATCGCCACCGGGTTGGGCAAACGCCCCGAAGCCGGACGGGTCGTCTGGTCCCCGCCCGCAGCCACAACCCAGGCCGAAATGGACGACCTGGAAATCCCCACTATCCTGCGCAAAGCCTCGGAAATTCCCACTGCGGCTACGGCCGCAGCCGCGGACAGCCGCCAGCCGGAGAGAAGGCCCGCCCCCAACCTGGGAGTAGTGGCCGCCAAGAAATACATCGTCCACCCCGACCTGGCCTACGAGGAAAACGAACTGGATACGCCGCCTTTCTTAAGGAAGGCTGATTAAAAGACGTTTTTTAGTTTTTAGTTTTTAGAGGGGGCGTGATTTGTCACGCCCCTTTTGGTCTTTAGGGCAGTAAATATTCCCCCGTATCCTATTTTTTAAACTATTTCTTAACCTCCGTTTGGACAAAAAGAATAAAGGGAGGCATTATGAAACCAAAATTTTGGAAATTAAGTCAAGGGCCTGGGCACTTTACTTACCCACAATTAATGCATTCAATAGATCAGAAATTGGTCTATGTGAGCAAAGACTCTGGAGCGAAAGGGGGTAGCGCAAAAACGCAAGCTGATAACTTTGTAGAAGCTGCAATAGGCGATTATTTTTACCTTACTTACGGTAATGAAGGTATATATTTATTGGGACAATTTACTGGTCCAACGAATCTTTTTTCATTGTATGGAGAAGGATGGCTCGATCGTCCATTTAGATTAATAAAAATTTCCACAAATATAATTCCTTATAATGGTGAAACGAAATGGTGGACCCCTAATGAAAATTCAACATTCATACAAATTCCTGAAAATGAGATTTCCATGTTTGAAAAATATATTTTAATTCCTTTTTTTGAGATTAAAATGTCTGAATATGGTTTTTAGCGCAGGTGACTGATTAATACTCGATGTCCGCGAAAATCAAAGCCCGCCTGAGAAAACTCCTGGCCGCCGAAAAAGGTGCGGTGGTGCGGGAGTGGGGCGCGCGCTGGCCCGTGGCCTTGGTTTACCCCCACATCTATCCCGTGGCCATGGGCAATTTAGGGTTCCAGGTGATTTACCGCCTGCTCAATGAGCAGCCCGGCCTGGTCTGCGAGCGGGCCTTCCTGCCCGGACCCCAGGAGTGGGAGGAATACCGCCGCACCCGCACCCCAATTTTGACCCTGGAATCACAAAAGCCCCTCAGGGATTTCGCCGCGGTGGCCTTTTCCATCTCCTTTGAGGGCGATTACCCCCAGATTCTGCAAATCCTGGAAGCCGCTCAGATTCCCTTGTTGGCCGCGGACCGGGGACCCGGCGACCCCTTGGTCCTGGCCGGAGGGGTGGCCACCTTCATCAATCCCGAACCCCTGGCCCCCTTGGTGGACGCCTTCTTCCTGGGAGAGGGAGAGGCCGGCGCGGTCCCCTTTTTCCAGTTTCTGGGGGAAGCGGGCGGCGCCCGGGACCGGCAGATTATCCTCCGGGAACTGGCGCAGACGGTCCCCGGCGTCTATGTCCCCCGGGGTTATCAGCCGGGCTACGCCGCGGACGGCACCCTGGCCGCATTTACCCCCCGGGCCGGTTTTCCCACCCGGGTGCGGCCGCCCCATCTCGCCGAGCTGGCCCCCTACCCTACCCACAGCCATCTCCTGGCCCCCCAGAGCGAATGGGGGGAGATGTTCCTGGTGGAGACCGGCCGGGGCTGCTCCCGGGGCTGCCGTTTTTGCGCCGCGGGGTTTGTGTATCGCCCGCCC
This sequence comes from Deltaproteobacteria bacterium, assembly GCA_021817645.1. Classification (GTDB taxonomy): domain Bacteria; phylum Desulfobacterota; class Desulfobaccia; order Desulfobaccales; family 0-14-0-80-60-11; genus SURF-52. The sequence continues at coordinate 6,904 of JAKAGH010000121.1, read as the reverse complement.
CGGGAGAGGCCGGCCGCGGCCTTATTCCCGCAAATCCTGGAGGGCTTACAAAAATCCCGGAAAGTGGGTTTGGTGGGGGCCGCGGTCTCCGATCACCCCGAAGTCAAAGAGTTGTGCCGCAAAGTCCTGGAAGCGGGCGGGGAGCTGGGCATCAGTTCGCTCCGGGCCGACTCCGTGGATGAAGAACTCTTCCGGCTGCTGGCCGCAGGCGGGGTGCGCACCCTGGCCCTGGCCCCGGACGCGGGGAGCGAACGGCTGCGCCGGGTTCTGAATAAGGGCCTCACCCAGGAAGAGCTGGCCCAGGCCGCCATCGCCTTGAACGCCGCGGGCCTCCCCCAGATGCGCCTCTATTTCATGCTGGGCCTCCCCACCGAAACCCTGGAGGACGTGGAGGAGATTCCCCGCCTGGTGAGATACCTGGAGCACCGGGTCGTCAAAGACAGCCGGGGAAAGAAGCGGCTGGGTCTGATCACCCTCAGCCTCTCCTCCTTTGTGCCCAAACCCTGCACGCCCTTCCAATGGGCGCCTTTTCTGGAAGTGGGAGAATTGAAAAAGCGCCTGAAACTGGTGCGCCAGGGCCTCCAGGGGCTGAAAGAGGTGCGGGTGCACACCGACCTCCCCAAATGGGCCTATGTTCAGGCCTTGTTGTCCCGGGGCGACCGGCGGGTGGGGGAACTGCTGCTCGCGGCCCACCGGCGCGGCTGGAATCGGGCCTTCCGGGAAAGCCCGGTCAACCCGGATTTTTTCACCCTCCGGGAGCGCGGCCCGCACGAGCTTTTCCCCTGGGACTTCATCGACCACGGCCTGGATAAAACCTACCTCTGGGAGGAATACCAGAAGGCCCTGGCCGGAGAAGAAACACCCCCCTGCCGCCCGGAAATCTGTACCCGCTGCGGGGTCTGCGCCGGGGCGGAGGGGGAATGAGAAAATGTGGGGGAGGGGGCTAAGGGCCGGTGGCACAGGCTTTCCAGCCTGTGCACCTTAGCCTCCCCCTCCCCCAATCCCATATATTTTGTATTTTTCTCAGGCTGGATTTTCCCCCCGGAACTGGATTTCAGGGCTGGAATTAGCTGGCAAAAATTGGTGGCACAGGCGTCTCGCCTGTGCGGGTCCACCGGCTGCGCACCCCGTCTCCAGAAAATTTGGCTGCAACTGAATTTTTCCGTAGGGGCGAACCTTGTGTTCGCCCCGAATGCTGCTGGGCGAACACAAGGTTCGCCCCCACGGGAACCTCCCTTCAGAAAACTCTTGCCAAAACCGCCCGCATCTTCTACTAAGGTTCCAAGATTGCCAGAAATTTTGCAGGAGATATAGGCCATGTCCCAGGACCTGGACCAGCAGGTGAGACAGGCGGTAATGGATTTCTGCCGCCAAGCCCCACGTCGTTACCCGGTTTTCAGTATTTTGGTGGGCATTTTCATCCTAGTTCTCCTCATCTGGTATATCCCCCAATGGCAGGTGCCGGCATCGGGCCTATCCCTCAAGGACCGGCTGCAGCAGATCAACGAAAATCGGAAGACCGTGGCCCAGATCGTGGGGGGCGTCTTTATCCTGGTGGGCCTCTACATCGCCTGGGTGCGTTCCAAGGCCATGCGGGACCAGGCGGAGGTGGACCGGGAGCAGCAGCTCACCGACCTCTACGTCAAGGCCATCGAGCAACTGGGAAGCGAAAAACTCCAAATACGCCTGGGCGGCATCTACGCCCTGGAGCGCATCGCCCGGGAATCGCCCAAGGACCACTGGCCCATTATGGAGGTCCTGACTGCGTTCGTAAGGGCGAATGCGTCCTTTAATGAAGAAACAGAGCCATATTTGACCTTTGAAAAGCCTGGATCAACTCCTACTCCAGAAAAACCTCGCACAGATATCCAGGCCGTTCTAACTGTCTTAGGCCGCACTGCTGTTGCCTATGCACAGGAGGGGGAAAAGCGGACTCTAGATTTGCGTGCCACCTACCTAGCGGGTGTCGATTTACACAATGCTAATCTTCAAAGGGCGTTATTATGGAAATCTGACCTTCAATATGCAAATCTCATGGAGGCAAACTTCTGTAAGGCAGAGTTCTATAAAGCAAATCTCCAAAAGGCTAACTGTGAAAAAGCAAATCTGAAGGAAGCGGATTTCTCAATGACTAACCTCCAAAGTGCTCTTCTAATCGAATCCGACCTGCAAGGTGCATACCTTGGGGAGGCGAATCTTATAGATGCAGACCTTACAAACGCCAAACTTCAAAGAGCACGCCTTCTTAGTGCCAATCTCAAAGAGGCTTTCCTTCAGGGAGCGGACCTTACAGAGGCGAATCTACGGGGAGCAGACTTAACAAAAGCTGATCTCGACGGGGCTGACCTCGCGAAAGCAAAGGGGATTGTCGCCAAGCAGATTTCAAGCTCGCGTTGGGATGCTACAACCAAATGGCCTGATAGTTTTTCTTCACTAATATCACTTATGGCGCAAGATGATAAAGAGGAATAATCAAACCAGTCTGTCATTATCAAAAATCAACCCATGCCCCTATCATTCTTAGACCAACTTTCCCAACCCCGGCCTGATCCCGGGGGTGGGGCCGCGGCTGCGTATGGCGGGATGCTGGCCCTGGCGCTGCTGGAAAAGGTGGCGCGGCTGGAGGCCCAGCGTCCCTCGAACCAGGGGGGGCGGCAGGGTTGGGAAGAAAAGTTGGAGCAGATAAAGCAGTTGACCACGGACCTGGACCGCCTCCGGGAGGAGGATGTCCGGGCTTACGCGCAACTGGCGCGAGTCCGGGCCTCCGGCTCCCGGGGCCGTGATTGGGAAGAGGCCGTGGCCTACGGTCTGCAAGTACCCCGGGAGATCATGACCCAGGCCCGGGAAGCTCTGGCCCTATTGGCATGGGCCGGAGCGCGCTGTAGAAAACACCTGGTCTCCGACCTGCAGGTGGCCCGGGAGTTTCTGGGGGCCGCGTTCCAGGGGGCATATCACATCGCCCGGGCGAATTTGCCTTTATTGAGGGATTTGCCCCGGCAGCAGGAGGCTTCCCGGAAGCTCGATCAGGCGGCGCTGGCAGGGCGGCAAGTATTTATGGAGGCGGGGGAGATTCTGGCGAGCAGGTGATTTTTTCCGTTTTCCGTCTTCCGTAAAAGACCGAGACTGCCCTATTACTGTTGCCTGGCGCCGTGTCCCATGAATAAAATTTCAGAAAAAAGTCAGGTAAAAATTCCTCTCCCCAAGGTGGGGGGAAGGGGACAGCTTGGGCAAGTGGCTGTAATCAACCCAAAAGCCGCCACCCCCACCCCGCCCCTCCCCCCTCGAAGGGGGAGGGAGAAGGATCGGGTAAGTTATGGAAGATATCCCTGGAATGCCATAATAGAAGCCATTTTTTCCACGAAATACTGAAAACCGAAAACAGAAAACAGGCATTTATATGATCCTCGCCGCAGATAACCTACAGGTTTTCAACCCACAGGTGGCGGAGGCCCTGGAGAAGCTGGACCCCCGGCCGCTGCAAGACCTGGCCCGGCGCTGCCGGGAGGCCGGTGCGAAGCTCTTGGACCTCAATCCCGGTTTTTTAAGCCAGCGCCAGGAAGGCCGCATGACCTTCATGGTGGACGCGGTGCAGGCCGCGGTGGACCTGCCCCTGATCCTGGACAGCCCCCGGGCCGGAGTTTTGGAGAAAGGGCTGGCCGCGTGCCGGGGGAAGCCCATCCTCAACGCCCTGACCCTGGAACCCCAAAAACTCGCAGAAATTCTGCCTCTGGCCGTGACCCACCAGACCGATCTGGTGCTGCTGCTCCTGGACGAACGCTCCTTTCCGCCCCCCACTCTGGAAGGCAAAATCGCCCTGGCCGTGGAGCTGCGGGAGCGGGCCCTGGCCGCGGGCCTGCCCGCGGAGCGGTTGATCTTCGACCCGGTGCTCCCCAACCTCAGTTGGCCCGACGCCTGGCAGCAGGCCAGGGAGTGCCTCAAAACCGTGCGTCTGCTGGCCGGGGGCGCCATCTTTCCCGAACCCGCCCGCACTATGGCGGGGTTGTCGAATCTCAGGAGCCACCTGCGCCGCGTCTATCCCTTCGAAGTGGAACAGACGTGCCTGGCCTTGCTGGCCGGCGCGGGGCTCGATATCGCCCTGGCGGACGTGCTGCAGCCGGGATTTGGAGAGGGGACCAAGCTGATCCGGGAATTAAGCTGAGGCATTGGTGGGCCGTGCCCACCCTACTACAACGACTCGTTTTTCTCCGCGTCGCTCCATTATGAATGACAGAAAACAAAACGTAGGGGCGGGGCGTCCTCGCCCGCCCCGGCAATCAGCCCAGGCTGGGAAGCCTGGGCAACCAAAACCTGATCTCTATCTCGCGACTTGCTTTGCGCCTTGGCGTCTTTGCGTGAGAAAATCCTTTTTCGGACAGAATTGGAGCAACCACGGCCACGGTCAAACCACCTCGGCCCCCAGGACGCGCTGCATGTGCTTCAGGGCAAAGGCGTGGCCTTCGGGGTCGAAATCGGCCACTCCTTCCCGGTAAACTAGCCGGGGAATGTCCCGCTCATAGAGTTCCTTGACGGTCTCCATAACGCAGATGGAGGTGCAGACCCCCACAATTTCCACTTGCGCCACCTGCTCCCGCTGGAAAATCTCGTCCAGACCGGTGTGATAGAAACAGCTGTAAGTGGTCTTTTCCACTTTATAATCCCCGGGCAGAACCTGGAACTCGGGAATGAGTTCCGCACCACGGCTGCCTTTGACCGCATGGGGGGCAAAGAGCTTAAATTCCTTGTCATCCGGGGCATGAGCGTCGCAGACATAGATCACCACCCCGCCCGCGGCCCGGGTCTCTGCGATCTTCCGGGCCACAAAGGGGATGATGCCCCGGGCGGCATCCCCTAGATAAAGGGTCCCCTGGGGCTCCAGGAAATCCCGGAGCATATCCGCCACGATTAAGGCCTTTTTGCCCATCAACGCCCCCTTTAATGTTGTTTTCAGTTTTCTGATTTTCACTTAAAGGAAAAGGATTGTCAAAGGGGATGGCGGCAACCTGGACGTTAGTATGAGGTCCACAGGGGATGTGGCAGATGTTTGCCGCGGCAAACACCTGCCACATCGGGTTTGACGCACCGCTATCAACTTACGCCGGGGGCGGGTCGGGGTGCGCGTGCGGTGTGCCCAGGTACGGGAAAGCCTTGAGGAGGTCGGTATGCGGCTTCAGGCCGTCTGGCGGGATCTTGCCTTGGGAAAGCATGGCCAAACGGTGGGCGACGATGTGGTCGGTGAGCAGGCGGCCGTTGGGGTAGCCGCCGGGTTTGGCGGGGTTGAAGCTTAACATGTCGGGCAGAATCCCCTCGGCATCGATCAAGGCTCTGGCCTCTGCTTGGGAGTAGCCCCCGACATGCTCCAACACGTGGATCAGCTGGTCGAGAAAGCGCTCCCGGTCGTGGACAGGTTCGCTCCGGTTGAAAACCGGTTTGATCTCATCGGTGAAGAAGAAGTTGGCGAAGGTGGGGTGGCCCGAGCGATCCACGGGCACGAGCTGGCCGTCACGGCGGATGCTGACCCGCCCCCAGATGCGGACCCCGGGGTTGGCGCCGAGAACGCGGGTCGGCAGCTCAAAGGCCATGCTGAACACGTTATAGTTGGCAAAAAGGTCTTGGCCGGTCCACCGGCTCGGGTCCGGCGCTCCCTCAAGGCCGGTGAAGTTTTTGCCGCCCTGGTGGTCAAACAGGTTCAGGATGCCCGCGAAGTCGATGAAGAAAGCGTCGCTGCGCAGTCCGAGGAAACAGGTGTAGGGACCCGACTTGTGGATCTGCGGCTCGGGACCGAACGATACCTCGACGTCTTTGAAGATCGGCTCCCCCGCGGGTTCAGCCTGACGGGCCTCCGAGCCGGTGGCCAGGTAGACGGTGGCCCGCTGCTTACCGTCTCGGGGCTCGGAGAACACCAGGATGAAGGCGAGGTCGGTCTCGAGGTCGCCGTTGTTATCGATGTTGAGCCGGTACACGGCGTCGGGGTGGAAGGCCGCCCCCTTGGCAAACGAGTTACAGTTGAGGATCAGCACGGTCCTCGACGCGTCCGTCGGCGCCTGGAAGGCGTAGAGATCGGTGAGGTCGAGACGGGTGTCTCCTTCGGGAGGACCGAGGTTCAAGCCGGTGAAGTGGTTCGACATGGTGTTCTCCTTGACGATATCGTACTGGATTAGCGCCTGGGCTCTGCCCCAGTTACTGACAAAGGCCCGGTTAAATTTGGCCGTCTCCGGGCGGGACCATCCTGATTTATCAGAGCAGCGCCTGTTTGGGCTAATATAAGCACGGCCTGGACGCGGGGCCAGGGATGCCGGTCATTTTTCTGTAGGATAGCGGTGAGGGAGGGAATTAGAGGCGGGCACGAAGGCCCGCCCCACCATGCCTACCCTCAATGCAAGGTGGGGAGGAAATTTGCGGGAGGGAGCGGGGGCCGGTGGCCCAGGCTTTCCAGCCGGTGGGAGCCCCGGCCCTGCGATTTCTTAGACAAACAGAGTAATGTCGGCGTCCGCGGCGTATTCCAGAAAGTCGCCGGCGCCGGCAAATTCCAGACCGTCAAGCAGGTCCCCTTTTTTAATGCCCAAAACCTCCAGGGAGGTCTGACAGGCGATGAGGCGCACGCCGTTTTCTTGGGCCAGGTCCAGCAGGTCGGGGATGGCGGGAACCCCGCCCTTCTTCATCCAATCCTTCATCATCCAGGAGGCCAGGCGGGTCATGCCCGGCAGCATGCCGATAATATTGGGTATGGGCACGGGCATGGCCGGGTTGGCCAGGGGCGGCACTTGCAGGCGGCCGGATTTTTTCTTCTTAATGATCTCCAGGCCGTAGAAAGTGAAAAAGATGGCGGCCTCCATCTCCATGGCTGCCGCGGTGTTGGCCAGCATCAGGGGAGGATAGGCCATATCCAGGGCGCCCTTGGAGGCGA
>JAKAGH010000120.1 GCA_021817645.1 Deltaproteobacteria bacterium | reverse complement strand
GATCTTAAGTTGAGCTTCCTGGATTTTGCAAACATCAATTGCCGACATTAGGGCTCGCTAGGTTATTACCATTAGCCTTGGATTTTCCCTGGATCGCGGTAGCCAGGCTAACAAAAGCCTTTTCTACATGTTCAATTTGTTGCCTGGTGATGTCATGAACCTGTAGCAACGTCACAATATGCTCAATATTATTGTAGACGTGCTGATATTTTTGGCCGACATTAATGGCTATGGTAGATGAGCTGCTGTGTTTGTCTCTCAAAGAGCTGAGGCTATCGGTCGTGTTTGTCACGATCTTTTGAAGCTGGCCCTGCTGTAACTCCCTGATATTCAAAACATTCGTCAGGCTTTGTTCGATCAGCGAGGCCAAAGAATGGGATTGAGAGAGTATTCTATTGGATTTGGCTTCGATATCCTGGGCCAACTCATTTACCTGGTTGGCCAGGGCCGAGAAATCTTCGCCAATGATACCGACGTGGGCGCTCTCCACCCGGGTGAAAACCCCGAGCATCAATAAGGTCTTCACAATCTTCATGAATCCTGACATGGATCGTTCGATACCATTCAAGATCGGGATAATTTGCTGCAGGGCCGCAGTCCGGCGTTCACATTCACCCCCGAGATCGCCCATCCGGTTAAGGATCCGGTTTAATTTTTCGATGGCGCTGTTAATTTCCGCGCCGGCCATCAGACTGGCCACCCCTGCTGAGGTTTCGGAGATTTCCCGGGCCCGGCGGGAGAATTCTTGTAAATTATCACCTATGTTCAGAAAGTCTTCTTCAGTGCTCGTGTTGAGTGCCGCTAACTCAGCAGACAACTCGCTTAATATGTTAGCCAATTCAATTTTGTGCCGATTAAGCTTGCACTTTTGAAATATATAGGTAAAAAGAATTTTTGGATCGAGGGTAATCGTCATTGGTTCCCACCATTGGCCTTACCGCAGGAGCCTAGCCCGCAAGTGAACGAAAAAATCGATTCGAAGCGGTACGCGGTGCTTGAGCATGCCCCCATTTGGATGCTACTGGGAAGATATATCGGTAAGCATTCAGGAAAATGTTAACGATTTTTCTTTGGGTTAATAAATAAACCGCAAGATATTTAGAGAAAAAAGTAAATATCCCATTAATAGGATTTATTGGTAATGAAAAGAAATCATTATCCCAATATTGGGATAATATTAAAAGTAGGGGAACGGATCAGAAAAATTCGGGGAGAAATGACTCAAAAGGGGTTTGCTGAAGCCTTAGGGATTAAGCAAAACGCCATTTCCAGATATGAATCAGGTAGAATTCCTGACGACGTAACTTTAAATAAAATTGCCGCGTTAGGTGGGGTTACTATAGACTGGCTATTGCGAGGCGGTGATCATAATGGTACGGGGCCCAAGGACTTTGTTCCGGCGGGAAATGCACATATGGCAAAAACACCCGTCGAAATCGCGCTTTTGGCCGCGGTCATCGCCACCATCGAGGAAGTAATTAAAGAAAGCCGCTTAAGATTAGATAATTGCCAGAAGGCGCGTCTCATCGCCCGCGTCTATGAGGAATGCCAGACAACTGTGCAGCAGCCCAGCTCTCAACAGGTGCAGAAAATATTATTGTTGGCGGATTAAGCCCCCGGGGCCCGGGCCAGGTAATCCTGGCTGGAAAATCCATAAGCTGGAGAACCCCGGGGTTGGGTGGCAAGAAGTTGAAGCGGTCGAACTTATTCCGGGATCGCGGCCGGGGAACCTCGATCCCCGAGGCTCAATTCCGCAGGATTCAAGGTCTTGTCAATATCCAGGAGGATTCTCACCCCTCTGCTGGTTTTGGCCATGCCGAAAATATATTCCGCCTGCAAGTGACTCTGGACCGCATCATCGATGTCCGTGCCGTTGATATAAGAGATATCGGAGACCGCATCGGCGATAATACCGGCCAGGCCTTTATTCCCCGGCATTTCCGTGATGATGATGCAGGTCTGATGATCATTTCCCACATCGGGTAAACCCAGCTTCAGTCCCAGATCAACCACCGGGATGACTTTTCCCCGTAAGTTGATCACTCCCTTGACGAATTCGGGGGCATTGGGAACCGCAGTGATGTCCATCAGTTGAATAATTTCCCTGATCTTATCCACCCGCAGACCGAATTCTTCATGGGCCAGCATGAAATTAAGATATTTGCCCTCCAGCCGGCGGCATCTGGCCTCTTCCAGTTCCAGGCTTTTCTGATAAGTAGTGTCCAGGAGAATCCCGGAGATGGATTTTATTTTCCCTTCGTTATCACAAATTATCTGGCTCAACTCCAAAATCCATTTGACCTCACCACTTTTAGTAATGATGCGATATTCTCTCTCGTAAGTTTTATCCCCTTTGAGCCCGGCCTTAACCGCATCCTTGGCGCCCCGCAAATCCTCCGGATGAATTATCCCCGTCCAAGTAACCGTCTTCTCACTAAATTCTTCCTTGGCATACCCCGTCAGGTCCTTGATCATATCGCCGAAGAATTTTACTGAACCATCAGCGTATCCTTCGTACCTGACATTAAATATTTTGATCCTGCTGAAATCCATGGTTTTTGTCCTATCATCCTCCCCGGCGGCCGGGCCGGGTCACATGGATCCGGGATGTGAGGATTTCCTTAATATACCTTATCCTGGAGCGTTATCGGCAATTCCCGGATTTTTCTTAAGGCCCCCTAAAGGGAAAGATTTCATTCTTTCGGAGCTAGGTGGAAATCTGGGGCATGCCGGCTGCTGCATGGAGCATCCTCTTCCAGCTGGCGAGGCAGAGGCTGAGATGTTGTTGAGGGGCTAGCACCGAAATTGCGCGGCAGGCCTGGCCACCGCGGTTAAAACCGTTCTAAAACCTTGATGCCTGGGAAAATCTCTGCCAGTTCCCATTGCCGATGCTAAGGATGGTATGTTAGCACAAACTTCGCTGAAAAAGGGAATTCTTCTCAGATTTTTTTAAAGGTTGCCTCTCATTTTGAGCGAGGCGGCGCGAGCCGCTGCCAGGGTCAGGCAAGAGGTTAGAGCAAAAAACCCGACCTGCATGACGTTTTGAGAAGAATGGCGCAGACGCGGCTGGAGGGGAGGGTGCGGCAGGGCGCGAGAGAAAGCCCTGGCGGGGGAGGCGGGCAGGGCCCGGGATCACAAAGTCATTTCTATTTTGACGACTTCGGCTGAGTCCCGCCGCAAAGCGAAGCCTGCCTTTTTGGCCAACTCCAGCATGGGCTGGTTTTCGGACAAGACATCGCCATATAAGAATTTTACCCCTTGATCCCGGGCAATGGCGATGACCCGCTCAATCAATTTCGGCCCCAAACCCTTGCCTTGCCAGGGATCGCCCACGATCACGGCAAATTCTGCGGCTTCCCGGCTGCGGTCGATTACCAGACGGGTCACTCCCATCATTACTTCCGGGCTCGGCGGCTGGCCGACGGCCATCAACCCCAATTCCCGGTCGTAATCATTCTGGGTGAAGCGGATCAGCATTTCATGAGTCCAATTCCTGATCAATTTAAAATAGCGGAAGTAGATGGTATCGTCCGAGCATTTATGGAGAAAGTCGGCCACCAGGGGTTCGTCCTCCGGCTTCATGGGCCGCAAGAACACCGGGGTGCCGTCCTGCATCAGCCAATGGCTCTCATATTGGTTGGGATAGGGGCAGATGGCCAGGTGGCGGGGCGCCTGCACCCGGCTGGGTTCGATGATGATCCGGGCGTCCACGGCCACCAGGCGGCGGTGCACCAGGATCAAGGGGTTAATATCCATTTCCACGATTTCCGGGAAATCGGTGACCAATTGGGACAGGCGCACCAGAATCTCCCCGATCAGATCGAGGTTAGCCGGAGGGATATGGCGATAACCTTGGAGGATGCGGTAGACTCTGGTTCTTTCAATCAAACGGCGCGCCAGGTGCAGATTCAACGGGGGCAGATCCAGGGCCCAATCATCCATCACTTCGGTAAAGGCTCCTCCCAAACCGAAGAGAATGAGGGGACCGAAATCCGGATCCCTTTTGCTGCCCAAGAGCAGTTCGCAATCCGGCTCCCTTTCCTGGGACTGGACCGTGACCCCTAAAATTCGGGCGTCGGCATTCTGAGCCTGGGTTTCCCCCATGATCTGCTCAAACGCGGCCCGGACTTCCTGGTCGCTGCGGAGGTAGAAACGCATCCCGCCCCGGACGTCGGTTTTATGGGTGATGTCCCGGGAATTAATTTTCAAAACCACGGGATAGCCGATGGCCTGCGCCGCTCTGGCCGCCTCGGGCGCAGACGCGGCGGCCACGGTGGGATTGACGGGTATACCGTAAGCGGAGAGGATCGCCTTGGATTCTATTTCCGTAAGAACGCGCTCATTCTGCTCCAGACATTGGGCGATGAAGGAGCGGGCTTGCTGGGTGTTCACCTTCAGTTCGTAAGGCAGCCGGGGCGGAGTCTCCTGGAGCAGCTCCAGATTCCGGGAATAGGAATACATCTCCATAAAGGTGTCCACCGCGGTCTCCGGGGTCTCGAAGGTGGGGATGCTGGCGTCATTCAGGATTCTGATCCCCTTCAGCACCTCCTCCCCGCCCATCCAGACCGCAAAAACCGGCTTGGCCTGGCCCGCGGCTGCGGCCGCCACCACCCGGGCGACCCCCCCGGGATCGGTCAGGGCCAGGGGCGAAAGGATGACCACCAGACCCGCGAATTCCGGGGCTTTCAGGCCGATTTGCACGGCCCGGGCATATCTCTCCGGGCTGGCGTCGCCCAAGATATCTATGGGATTGCCCCGGCTCCAACTGGCCGGCAAAAATTCGTCTAATTTCTGGGAGGTTTCAGGACTTAAACGCGGAGGTTGGATCTTCCAGCGGCTGAGGGCATCCGCGGCCATGACGCCGGCGCCGCCGGCATTGGTGATGATCCCCAAAGTACCAGTCACCGGCCGCTGCACTTTTCCCAAGGCTTCGGCGCAGTCGAAGAGCTGGCCGATGGTATCCACCCGGATAATCCCGGCCCGGCGGAACGCGGCGTTATACGCGGCGTCCACTCCCGCCAGGACCCCGGTGTGGGACGCGGCCGCCCGGGCGCCCGCCTGGCTGCGCCCGGCTTTGATGACGATAATGGGCTTAACCCGGGAAACGGAGCGGGCCGCGCTCATAAACTTGCGGTGGCTGGTCAGGGTTTCCATGTAGATAATGATGCTCCGGGCCTTATCATCATTGCCCAGATAATCGATGAGATCGGCAAAGTCTATGTCGGTCCCCGAGCCCAGGCTGATAAAGTGGCTGAAGCCGATATTTTTCAAGGAAGCCCAACCGATAATGGAACTGCTCAGGGCGCCGCTCTGGGAAATAAAAGCCATATTCCCCAGGCGGGGAAAACGAGGAGCAAAAGTCCCGTGTAATTTTGCCGGAGGACAAAGCGCACCCCAACAATTCGGTCCTAAATAGCGGATGCCGTGCCGGGCTGCCTCCTCCTGGATGGCTGCCTCAATGATCTCGCCTTCAGGGCCGATTTCCTTGCCCCCCGAAGAGATGATGATGGCGGCCCTGATCCCGGCTTGCCCGCATTCCCTGAGGACCCCGGGCACCCCTTTTATGGGAATGGCAATGAGGGCCAAGTCAATGGGGCGGTTTACCGCCAGGACCGAAGGATAGGCAGGTAAGCTTAATATTTCCAAATGGTTGGGATTGACGGGGTAGATAGGGCCGGGGAAGCCGGCCTGACGCAGATTCGCCACCAGGGCCCGGCCGATGCTGTTTTTCTTGGCGCTGGCCCCGATGATGGCCACGGCTGCAGGTTTGAAAAGAAAATCCAAAGGATGGCCTGTCATCTTCTTTCCCCGTGAGAAAATCTTAATGAGCGCATGGGGTTACTGCGACCTGTACCAACCCGGTCAGGCCCCCCTCAAAAAATAAGGTTCGGACCCCTAAATATCAACTGTGAAAGAACAAGAAGGCAAACCTGCGCCTGCCGGCTCTAAACAAAGGATAGATTTTTGGTTCACAGTATCATCTTTATCGTACTTGAATAAATAAGTGTTATATGTTTTGATATTACTATCAATATAATTCAATATGGCCTCAAGAAAAGCTTCTTTATTAGTAAATGCCAATATATTACGTAGATTATCATAGATAGCTTGATAATCGTCGATTAATAGTTGCCCATTTAAACATGACAAAATTCTTTCAAAAAGGGCAGAGCCTTTGGTAAGCTTATTATTAAAGAAATTTATTCTTATTTTAAAGCCGTCAAAAATATATTTGTCCAAGGTCTTATAGAAATCAGCATCATCGCTATATGTAAGGGTAATCGCCTCTTTATCCCTATTTTGATAAATTCTGCACTGTTGTAACCATAATTCGGGGTCCGCGGACATATTATTGCTGTCTCCAGATTGCAGATAGATCAGGCAGTTATCAACGAAAACGCTTGGATCAAGGGTCAACTTCTCATGAATATAGCATAATTTTTTCCTAAAAAAATTATTCTGTGGCTGGTATCCTTAATGATACATTAGCTGTATCGTCGCGGCCGCACCGCCGCCCAGGTTAGTCGGCCATAAGCCTCAGGCCCTTAAGATAGAATGGTAATTGGGGGAAACAAGGCTGGGCGCGGCCGTAAAAATATGGCAGTCATTTTTGGGGCCCCAAGGTCGCAGCTCTAAGCTTATGAAAGGTGAGGAAAATTTATGAAAAAGATCGTCTTGTTGCGTCACGGCGAGAGTATTTGGAACCGGGAAAACCGGTTCACCGGCTGGATCGATGTAGGCTTATCTGCGCGGGGCGTGGAAGAGGCGCTCCAGGGCGGCCGCAGCCTGGCCCAGGAGGGTTACGTCTTTGATGTGGCTTTCACCTCCATGTTGAAGCGGGCGATCAAGACCCTGTGGCTGGTCCTGGAGGAGATGGACCTGATGTGGCTGCCGGTGCACCATAGTTGGCGCCTTAATGAGCGCCACTACGGCGCCTTGCAGGGCCTGAACAAGGCCGAGACCGTGGAAAAACACGGCATGGAGCAGGTCAAAATCTGGCGGCGCAGCTACGACGTGCCGCCGCCGTCCCTCACCCCTGACGATCCCCTTTATCCCGGCCGGGACCCCCGCTATGCCGGCATGCGGCCCGAAGAGATCCCCCTTACCGAGTGTCTCAAGGATGTGGTGGCGCGCTTTTTGCCCTATTGGCATGAGACCATCGCCCCGGCGGTGCTATCCGGACAAAGGGTGCTCATCGCCGCCCACGGCAACAGCCTGCGGGCCCTGGTAAAATTCCTGGATAATGTCCCGGATGATGAGATTGTCGGTCTCAATATTCCCACCGGCATCCCCCTGGTTTATGAACTCAATGATGATCTGAGCCCCATCCGCCACTACTACCTGGGTGACCCGGAGGCCGTGGCCCGGGCCATCCAATCGGTGGCCGACCAGTTGAAAAAGAAGAGCTGACAGCAAACCTTAATAGGGATTGCCAAAAGTTTTTTCGGTTGTAGTTGTGGGGGCACGGCTTGCTGTGCCCGAGGTTAGAGGCGCCGCAAGCTGCGCCCCTGCCGCTGCGTTTCCTATCGGAAAAAACTTTTAGCAATCGCTAGAAAACCAGGGGGCACCGGCGCGACGCCGGTGCCCCTTAGTGTTTGTTGATCAAGATTAATGGTTTTGCAGGAGAAAAGTGAGAAAATGTGGTGGGAAAAGATCAGCCTGGCCGTACACCCTTCTTCGAATCCGCCTCAACCGGGGGGACCGCTCGGGGGTTTAAGGATTAGTAGCCACCGCGACACAGACCGCCTGGTTTACCGCTGCTTCCTTCCGGACCTGACGGGGTTCACCAGCGTCTGTTGCGTGGGGTCCAATCCGCCGCCCGGGACAGCCGTCCCCGGATGCGCTGCAACCCTCAGAAAGGACTTCAACCCCGCATAAGCGGCTTTCGGGTCACAGGGCACCGCTAGCTCCCCGTCTAGCACGGCCAGGCAAAAAAGCTCAGCGATCGACGCGTTCCCGCAGCTCCTTGCCGACTTTAAAGAAAGGCAATTTCTTGCCCTCCACCTCGATAAGATCCCCGGTCTTGGGGTTCCGGCCTTTGTAGCCGTTGTAGAATTTGACTTTAAAGCTGCCGAAGCCGCGAATCTCAATGCGTTCCTTCTGCACCAGGGCTTCCGCCATGTTCTCGAACATGGCGTTGACCACCATCTCTGCTTTCTTCAGAGTGAGATTCTCCGCTTTGGCCAGGGCCTCGATGAGCTGCGACTTATTCATCCCGGGATACTCCTTGGGGTGGTCTGCCTTTGCCCGCCACTAAGTGCCGGGCTCAGACCGCCTATGGGCTAATTGACCTAAATAATAAATAAAATCGGCACGAAGGTAAAGAAAAAAATGGAATAAAGAGGAAGAAGGAGGAATAGTGGGGATAAGAAACTATTTACCACGATCTGGCCCCCTTGACTCAGAACTATCCATGATTATTGATTAATTAACGTCCGGCGGCTGGAGAAAAAAGACTGCCGGCCTGGAGCGAAAAACCATACAGGGTGTGCCCCAGATGAGTCCGGCCAAGAAAAAAATCTTTCTCTACCTGCTGGTCCTGGTAATTATCCTCCTCGTCGGGGGCACGTTTCTGGCCTTCGGTCCCCCCGGCCTTTACGCCAAATCTGAAGCCCCCGAGTTCTGCGGCTCCTGCCACGTGTTGGAGATGGAATACGAAACCTGGTTTCACTCCGGCGCACATCGGGGGATCAAATGCGTGGACTGCCACCTCCCCAATGACAACCTGGCCCGCCACCTGGTCTGGAAGGGCCTGGAGGGGATTAAGGACGCGGTCAGATTCCACACCGGCCTGGTGTCCGAACCCATTCGCATCTCCAGTCACGGCGCCGCGGTAGTCCTGGATAATTGCCGCCGTTGCCACAGTGAGCTTATTTCCCGCATTAAAGAAGAGCGGCAGTGCTGGGATTGCCACCGCCGTATGTCGCATAAATACACCGGGGCCGTGGAGACCCGGAGCCCTTAATTCATAAGGATGGATGAGCTGATGAAAACGAAAGCGTCGATCTTGATTCTCTGGGCCGCGGTTCTGACGGGGTTAGTCTTGCTGAGCGGGTGCTCGCCGCCTAAATCGGAACCGGTAAAAACCGTGGCCATCCCGGACGAGATCGG
>JAKAGH010000119.1 GCA_021817645.1 Deltaproteobacteria bacterium | reverse complement strand
CCCCTCCCCCTTCGAGGGGGGAGGGTCGGGGTGGGGGTGGCGTCTTTTGACTGATTACAGCCACTTAGCCAAAGTCGCCCCCCTCACCCTGACCCTCTCCCCCGAGGGGAGAGGGAATAAATTGGGCATATTCCTAGGTGATATTTTGTTCCTTATTTCTGGGACGTCACACTAGGGCCCCACCCAAAATCATGAAAGCATCGGTGGCGCAGGCTTTCCAGCCTGCGCATTAAGACTTTCGTAACAGAAAAGAAAATTTGTTATATACCTAAAAATGCGCCGAAGCCAGCGGCACCTGCCGGTTATGGACCGCCCGATCCTAGGGTGCGTTTTACGCACCATTTTTGCAGCCATTCTCCAAAAACCGGTGCGTAAAACGCACCCTACATCTGCATCACGCATGCTGGAAAGCCTGCGCCACCAGGCTCATTTCATTCTGCCCGGGCGAGACGCACGGGCCACCGGCTTCTTTTCCTTTCTGACCACTAACCACTGGCCACTGACCACTATCCTAACAGCCACTCCAACAAGGCTTTCTGAAAATGCAACCGGTTCTCCGCCTGGTCCCAGACCATGGATTGGGGACCGTCGATCACCTCAGCGGCGATCTCCTCGCCCCGGTGGGCCGGGAGGCAGTGGAGCACCATGGCCTCGGGCCGGGCCAATTGCAGCAGCGCGGCGTTCACCTGGTACGGCTTAAAGACTTCCCGGCGGGTCGCGGCCTCATCTTCCTGGCCCATGGAGGCCCAGACGTCGGTATTGATCACCTGGACGTCGGCCACCGCGGCCTGGGGGTCCTGGGTCAGATATACTCGCTTCCCCGTTTTCTGGGCCTGCTGGACCAGGTCGGTGTCGGGTTCGTAGCCTTGGGGGCAGGCCAGGTAAAGGGTGAAATCCAGGTGCAGGGCCGCGGTGATCCAGGAATTGGCCATGTTGTTGCCGTCGCCTACCCAGGCCACCTTCAGGTGCGCCAGGTCCTGGAAGCGCTCCCGGATGGTCAGCAGATCGCTCAACACCTGGCAGGGGTGATGGCTGTCGGTCAGACCGTTGATCACCGGGATGCTGGCATGCGCGGCCAGTTCCTCCACCGTTTCCTGGGCAAAGGTGCGGATCACCACCCCGTTGACGTACCGGGACAACACCTGGGCGGTATCGGCTACGGGTTCGTTCCGGGCCAACTGCGTCTGGCCCGGGGCCAGGTAGATGGACGTGCCCCCCAGCTGGGCCATCCCGACTTCGAAGGAAACCCGGGTGCGGGTGGAAGGCTTGTCAAAGATCATGGCCAGGGTCTTGCCCGCCAGCGGGGTATGGCTCCGGCCCTGGCGGTGCCAGGATTTCAACACCCGGGCCCGGGCCAGCAGGCCCTCGATTTCCTCCCGGTTCAGGTCCAGGATGGTCAGCAGGTCCCGCTTCATGAAAAAACCGCCCCCAGGGCCGCGGCCAGGATCTCCAGACCCCGGTCGATTTCTTCTTTGCTGACGGTCAACGGCGGCAAGAGCCGCAGGATGTTGCCCTGGGTGCAGTTGATGAGCAGCCCCCGCTCCCGGCAGGCCGTAACCACGGCCGCGCCTTCCTGGTTCAATTCCAGTCCCCAGATCAGCCCCAGGCCCCGGACCTCTTTGATCACCGGAAAGTTTTTTGTCAGCTCCGCGGCTTTCTCCTCCAGGTAGTCTCCTTTGGCCCGCACGGTCGCGAGAAATTCCGGATTGCTCAGCAGGCCGAACGCGGTTTTAGCTGCGGCGGCGATGACCGGCCCGGCCCCGAAGGTGCTGGCGTGGGTGCCGGGGACAAAGGCCTGGGCCACTTCTGCGGTGGCCAGCAGCGCGCCCATGGGCAAGCCGTTGGCCAGGGCCTTAGCCAGGGTCATGACGTCCGGCTTGACCCCGTAATGCTCATGGGCAAAAAGCCGGCCCGTGCGGCCTAGTCCGGTCTGCACCTCATCCACCACCAGGAGCAGGCCGTGCTTATCGCAGATCTGGCGCACCCCGGTGAGAAAGCCCGGCTCCGGCAGGCAGACGCCTCCTTCACCCTGGATGGGTTCGAGCAACACCGCGCAGGCCCCGACTTCCGTGGCCTTCTCCAGCGCGGCCAGATCATTGAAGGGCACAAAGATAAAACCGGGCAGCAACGGCTCAAAGCCCTGCCAGAATTTGTCCTGGCCCGTGGCCGACAAGGCCCCCAGGGTGCGGCCATGGAAGGAATTGCGCATGGAGATGATGTTATGGCGGCCCGCGCCGTAGCGCTCCCGGGCATACTTGCGGCAGAGCTTGATGGCCCCTTCATTCACCTCTGCGCCGCTGTTGGCGAAAAAGACCCGGTCCGCAAAGGAATGGCGCACCAGCGCTTCCGCCAACTCCACCATAGGCGTGGTGTAATAAATGTTGGAGGTGTGCACCAGCTGCTGCATCTGCGCCGCGGCCGCGGCCGCGACTTCCGGGTGCGCGTGCCCCAGGTTGCACACTGCCAGCCCGGCCAGGAAATCCAGGTATTCTTTGCCCGCGTCATCCCACACCCGGCAGCCTTCCCCCTTCACCAGCACCAGGGGCTGGCGGCCGTAGGTCTGCATGACGACCTTGTCTGCCCGTTCCATCCAGTTTGTGTTCACCACAATTTTCTCCCGCAGCAGATATCAAATGTAGGGCGCGGCGTTGCGCGCCATTACCGGTGCGTAGGACGCACCCTACAGCTTACTATCCAACAATCTCCGTGCCAATTCCAGTATCCGTAAATATCTCCAACAGCACCGCATGGGGCAGCCGCCCATCCAAAATATGGGCCTTGGCCACCCCTTCCTCCAGGGCCTCCAGGCAGCATTTCAGTTTGGGAATCATGCCCCCGGCAATAATCCCCTTTTCCATCATGGTCAGCGCCTGGTAGCGGGTGAGGCTGGAGACGAGTTTTTTGTCCCGGTCCAGGACCCCGGCCACGTCGGTGAGCAGGATGAGCTTGGCCGCGTGCAGGGCCCCGGCCACCGCGCCGGCCACCGTGTCGGCGTTGATGTTATAAGTCTCCCCCTGCGCTCCCACCCCCACCGGCGCAATCACCGGGATAAAATTGTGGGACTGCAAGGTATGGATCAGCTCCACGTTGACCGCGGTCACTTCCCCCACCAGGCCGATGTCGATAATCTCCGGGGGTTCGTCCGGCCGGGGGCGGTAGAACTCCACTTTCTCGGCTTCCAGGAGTTTGCCGTCCTTGCCGGAGAGCCCCACGGCGCGGCCGCCCGCGGCGTTGATCAGGTTGACGATCTCCTTGTTGATCTTCCCGGCCAGGACCATCTCCACCACGTCCATGGTGGGCGCGTCCGTAACCCGGAGCCCCTCCACGAACCGGGTGGGGATGTTCAGCTCTTTGAGGTATTGGCCGATCAGGGGGCCGCCGCCGTGGACCACCACCACATTGATCCCCAGGTGCTGGAAGAGGGTGATGTCCTGGGCGAAACCCCGTTTTAACTCCAGGTCCTGCTGGGCCGCGCCCCCGTATTTGACCACCAGGGTCTGGCCTTGAAAACGACGCAAATAGGGCAACGCTTCCAACAGGATTTCGGCTTTTTTGATGTATTCCTGGGTCATTTTTTCGCTTTTCGCTTTTCGCTTTCAGCGGTCAGCGTTTAGCTTTTAGCTTTTAAAAGCTGATTATTGAAAGCTAACAGCTAACAGCTGAAAGCTATAGAATATACCGGCTCAAATCCTCGTCTTCGATCAGATTCGCCAGGCGTTCCCGGACGTATTCCGAGTTGATGGTGATTTCCTGCTCCTGCAGGTCCGGGGCGGTGAAAGAAATATCCTCCAGCAGTTTTTCCATAATGGTATGGAGCCGCCTCGCGCCGATGTTTTCCGTGCGCTCGTTCACCCGGGTGGCCAGGGACGCAATTTCTTTGACCGCGTCCGGGGTAAAATTAAGGGTGATCCCTTCCGTGGCCATCAAGGCCCGGTACTGCTTGATCAAGGCGTTCTCCGGCTCCTGGAGGATGCGTTCGAACTCCTCTGCGCCCAGGGATTGGAGTTCCACCCGGATGGGGAACCGGCCCTGCATCTCCGGGATCAGATCCGAGGGCTTGGACATATGGAAGGCCCCGGAGGCGATGAAGAGCACGTGGTCGGTGCGCACCATGCCGTACTTGGTGGTCACGGTGGTGCCTTCCACAATCGGCAGCAGGTCCCGCTGCACTCCCTCCCGGGAGACATCCGGGCCCCGGCCATGGTCCCGGCCCGCGATCTTGTCGATTTCATCCAGGAAGATGATGCCGTTTTGCTCCACCTTGCGCCGGGCCTCCTCCAACACCCGGTCCATGTCGATGAGACGCTGGGATTCCTCCTGGTAGAGGATTTCCCGGGCCTCCGCCACCTTGACCTTGCGCTGCTTGGTGCGGGAAGGCAGCAGGTTGCCCAGCATCTCCTTGAAGTTGAAGTCCAGCTCCTCCAGCCCGGCGTTGGAAAAAATCTCCACCACCGGCATGTTCCGCTGGCTGACCTCCAGGTCCACGGTGCGCTCTTCCAGGCGGCCGGCCCGCAGCATCTGGCGCAACTTCTCCCGGGTGGCATCCCTTTCGGGCTTGATGTCCGCGGGCTTTTCCATTTCGGGGGTCCGGTCCTCCAACATCTCCATCAAGCCTTCCGGCCTGCTGGCCGGTTCCAGGCCGGAGCCCGGGAGCAGCAGATCCAGCAGACGCTCTTCCACCGCGTCCTGGGCCTTGGCCTTCACCTTGTCCCGCTCCTCGGCCTTCACCATGCTGACTGCCAGTTCCATCAGGTCCCGGACCATGGACTCCACGTCCCGGCCCACGTAGCCCACTTCCGTGAACTTGGTGGCCTCGATTTTCAAGAAAGGCGATTGGGCCAGCTTGGCCAGCCGCCGGGCGATCTCGGTCTTGCCCACGCCGGTGGGGCCGATCATGATGATATTTTTGGGCGCGATTTCATCCCGCAGCTCTTCGGGGATCTGCTGCCGCCGCCAGCGGTTGCGCAGGGCCACGGCCACGGAGCGCTTGGCCTCCTCCTGGCCGACGATATATTTATCCAGCTCCGCCACGATCTCCCGGGGCGTCAACTGGCCCCCATTGGCATCGAGGTGGGGTTTGATGATCCATTCCATAGTTATTTGTCCTTGAATACTTGTTTGTGTGCCGCAAAAATAAAGGCTGCTTTGAAAAGTTCAAGTTTGTTTTAAGCCTCTCAATGAATTTGGGGCGCCGGCCTCCCGCTCCAGTATTTGCCCAGGTACTTGTGGATGGCCTGGGCGTAGACCCTGGCCCCATAATCATTGAAATGCGAATCGTAAATATACCATTTATCGATCTCCTGCCGGTCGGGGCGGTTTCCCATGTAGGGGCCCATATTGACAATACTCAAAGGGGCTATCCTTTTTTCCAGGCGCAAAATGTCATCCGGCACCTTTTGCTCCAGAAGCTCCCGATAAATATCGGGGGGAGAAGGATTAAGCAAGATTAATATATTTTTCGATTTTCCGGCAATCCTTTGCAGGGCCTGGGCCCCCGCGGTGATCGCAGCCTCGGGGTTGTCATACCTGGGGGAGCCTTGGGTGATGTCTAATCTGGGTTTGAGTCCCACATGGCTGCCCAGGAATTTAGCCACGGCCTGCGGAGAATACCACTCCATCCTTTGTACTATTTTGGCCAGGACCTCCGGATATGGAGAAAACCATCGGAGCCTCTGAATGATTTTCCGGGAAAGCTGCCCCCGCAGTTCCTCTCTTTTCTCCGGATTGTCGCTGCCTGCAGGATCAACGATGACCACCCGGGAGAAAGCGGCATCAACATTTTCCGGACGGGCCGGCAAGGACCCGGCAATCAGAGTGGCGCCGAACTCCCCCGCGTTCACATCGGCTAGCCAGATAAATTTCCGGTAAATATCATCGGCTATTAGACTCACGATGACCAGATCCGGCTGATAAGCAATTATCTCATGGTCATTGATGGCGGCAAATTGTTCGACACCGATGCCGCTTCTCCCGAAGTTGATAACTTTAATGGTGGCGGCATGCAACCGTGATTTCAGGGCCCCATCCTGATTCAAAACCTCTTCCAGAGCGTCCGGCCAATTCACGTTGGCGCAATCGGTGAAAGAATCGCCGATAACCGCAATCCGGAATTCCCCCGGTACCCGGGCCACCACGTCGTCACGCCGGGAGACATGCCCGTGGTTGTTGGTCTTTTGCCTGATGGTCAACAAATATTCATTGTTGCGCCCGTAATGTTGGATCAATAAATCCAGGTTAGGACGGTGGCGGTAACCGCTTTGCTCATCAAAGATATAATTGGGACGGGACACATACAGGACGCTGTAACCCCCTTGAGAAAAGCGGTGGTAGAGATAGAACCGGTAGCCCGCCTCCAGGAACAGATAAGTAAGAGAACAGGCAAAAAACAGCAGCAGCAGATTTTGCCAGGCCTTCTTTTTCATTGGAGCCATGATCGTCCGATGTCCGAACCGGGGAGAGCATCGATGAGGCGGTAATGAGCGCTTTCATGGAAGTGCCCTGGGTTCGCGGTCTCCCCCAATTCCGGTTACTTTTCCCAAAAAATCACGCGTCGCCATTTTTTCCGGCCCCAGATTGCGTCCAGAAGCACGCCCGTCAGGTGCAGGCCCAAAAAAATAGGGATCAGAATCTCGCCGACTTCGTGCATCTCCTTGATCACATGCAGGAGGCCGTGGGCCTTGCGGCCCGGCTCCAGGTAAGCGAAGAGCAGACCTCCTGATAAGGCCATCCAGGAGAAAACCAGGAGACCGAAGACTTGCACCGCGCCTTTCAAGCCCCAAAAGCGGGGGCGGTCCGGCAACTCCAGTTTCAGGAGCGACTGCAGGTCTTCGACCACGGAGCCGAGCCAGGCCTTAAGGTTCAGGGGAATCAGCTTGCCCCAGCGGCACTTCTCCGGCCCCAGGACCCCGTAAAGGAGCCGGGCCAGGATGAACAGGGCCAGGCAAATCCCCAGCCCCCGGTGCAGGGAAAACCCGGGGTGGCTCAGTCTTTTATAATCTCCGGCCCAATCCCCGCTCAACCAGGCGGTCAGCCCAAAGATCGTGATCCCCGCATGCAGCAGCAGGGTGGGAAAATCCAGCTTATCTGATTCTGCGGTCGGCGGCGTCATTATTATTTCATCCATGAGATGCAGGATGGGCCTAGTGTGACGTCCCAGAAATAAGGCACAAAATATCAACTAGGATTATGCCCAATATTATTCCCTCTCCCCTCGGGGGAGAGGGTAAGGGTGAGGGGGCGACTTTGGCTAAGTGGCTGTAATCAGTCAAAAGACGCCACCCCCACCCCGACCCTCCCCCCTCGAAGGGGGAGGGGGAAAGACAACTCAAGTTATGTAAGGCATTCCTGGGACACGGCACCAGCCCACCATTCTTATTGCGTTTTCAACGAGCTATCAAGTATTTATGGCAAACTGAATCTCTCGCGCATTCTGCACCACTTTAGATGCCTGCAAAATTTCCAATCTAACCAACCCGCCATCGTAGCCGAAGTCGGCAATGACTCCCGGCCGCACCTCGTCGCTTTCCTTGATGCGCTCCGGCCGCAGGGTGATGGTCAGGGAGTCGGTCTCTGGGTCGTAGATAATTTTCATGGCTCCAACCCTTTTAAATATTTGCTAATTTGTGAGGTTTTATAAACAGTGATAACAACCCGCTCGGTGGCGGTATCCTCCACTATCACTCGGAGCAACATTTCCTGTTGTATTAACTGATCGAATTAACGCCGCATGAGCACCAACCTGAGCGTCTGCCCAGGTACTACAAATTCGGGATCGTCCAGCGTCTTCTCCGCTATTTCCCATTCGATCTCGCGGTCAGACAAGTTTTCCAAGGCATGGAGCGACCAACTAACTGCTTTCAATAATTCCCCCGCTACAATTCTTCAATAACAATTTCACTATTAGTATACACACACAGCGACCCGGCGATATTCATGGCTTCCCGGCAGATATCGTTGGGGCTCATGTCCGTGTGGGCCATCAGGGCCCGGGCCGCGGCCAGGGCGTAGGGGCCGCCGGAGCCGATGGCCATCACCCCTTCGTCCGGCTCGATGACGTCTCCGGTGCCGGAGATGAGAAAGGAGTTCTGCCCGTCTACCGCCAGGAGCAGGGCCTCTAGGCGCCGGAGAATCTTATCCGTGCGCCAATCCTTGGCCAGCTCCACCACCGCCCGGGTGAGGTTGCCCTGGTGGGCCTCCAGCTTGGTCTCCAGACGGTCGAAGAGGTGCAGGGCGTCAGCGGAGGCCCCGGCGAAGCCGACGACGATCTTGCCGTGGTAAATGCGGCGCACTTTTTTGGCATGGTGCTTCATCACCATGTCGCCCATAGTCACCTGGCCGTCCCCGGCCACCGCCACTTTCCCGCCCCGGCGCACCATCAGAATGGTGGTGCCCCGGAATTTTTCTTTATCCATTAAGAAACCTCACGCAAAGGTGCTAAGGCGCAAAGATAAAAAAATTGGTTTCATTTTTCTTCTTGTCCCCCAACTGTGCCGGGGGAGAGGCTCAAAGCGAAGCTGAGCTTCGGCCCTACCTGCGTTCCCAAGTACAACTTGGGAACGAGAAAGAGAAAAGCTCACGCAAAGGCGCTAAGACGCAAACATAAATAGTGTTCATCTGGAAACTTCTTACCCCCCCTTTGAAAAAGGGGGCTGGGGGGATTTTATGGGCGCCCTCAAATCCCCCTAAATCCCCCTTTTTCAAAGGGGGACTTTAATACCCTGGGCGCCCGGGTTTTCGCCCGATTCAATGTCAGACAGCACCTAATTATTTTTTACTGATAGCTGACCGCTGATCGCTTATTTACTCCTGGGATGCGCCTTGTCGTACTCTTCCATTATGTAATCCAGGTTCAGGTGCAAATATCTCTGGGTGCTGGAAATGGACGCGTGCCCCAATAATTCCTGCACCGCCCGCAGATCCGCCTTCCCCTCCAGGAGGTGGGTGGCAAAGCTGTGGCGCAGGCCGTGGGGCGTGAGGCCCTGGGACAGGCCCGCTAATCGCGCCCATTTCCCCACCACCCGGGCCACGGACCTGCTGGTGAGCCGCCCCCCCCGGAAATTGAGAAACAAGGCCCGCTCCTCCTGGAGGCCCTTTTGTGCCAGCAGCCCTTCCCGCAACGGCAGATACGCG
>JAKAGH010000118.1 GCA_021817645.1 Deltaproteobacteria bacterium | reverse complement strand
TCCGATCTCTCCTCCGGTTTTTCGATGCCGTGGTCGATGCAGTTCCGGACCAGATGGATCAGGGGGTCCTTGAGTTCATCCAAAACCCGTCTATCGATCTCGATCTCACCGCCCCGGATAACCAGCTCCGCCTCTTTGCCGCTGGCCCGGGCCAGGTCCCGGACCAAACGGGGCAGGATTTCTAAAGCCGGCTGGACCGGCAGCATCAGGACCTTTTTCAGGTCCGTGGTGAGGGCCTCCACCAGGCGGCTCAACAGCCAGTAGCCTTGCTTCGCCGACTGGGCCAGGCGGGTCACCCGGCCCTCCAGGGACTTGTGTCGGGTCTCGCTCCTCTGGAGAAATTCGAAGACCTGAGGCAGCCGCAGGCCCGGGGACGATTCCAGGCCGGGAGCGGCTGCGGTTTCCAGGCTCCCGGGCCAGGCCCTGATCAAGGTCTGGATCTTGGCCCATTCCGTCCCCCACCTGCGTAGGTCCGCTTCGACCGCGTTGACTTCGGTGAGGATTTGGCCGGTGGCCAGTCTGGCAGCCAGGAATTCCTCCGACTCTTGCAGCAGTTCCTCCAGTTTGGCCCGGGAGACCCGCACCGACTCAGCCGGGGCGGCCTCGGCGGCAGCCGGCCGCAGGGCAACCTGCGGTCCGGGAGATGGGGGAGGCAGCTCGCTCTCCAAAGGCGGCGGCCCGGGGCTGGAGGACGGTTGCTCCAGGGCCGCACGCTGGAGACGCCGGATGGCCGCCTGGACCTGCACCGGGTCAACGGTGGCCGCGCCGCTGACGCCGGCCTCCGTCAACCCTGTCAGCAAGTCGAGCGCCTGGTATAGCGCGTCGAACTCTGCAGCAGAGGCTGCCGTTGCCGGCGACTTCCACCGGGCGAAAAGACTTTCCAGGGCCTGACAAACGGCCTCCACTTCGCCCAGGCTGACGGAACGGGCCGCGCCCTTAAGACTGTGGGCTTCCCGGAAAACGTTTTGGACGAGGGCCGCCCTTTTCTCCGGATCGGCTTCTTTCTCCAGTTGCAGCAGCCCCGCAGAGATGGCCTGCAGATGTTCTCCGGCCTCAACCTTGAAGGTCGCCAACAGCCGTTTGAGAAATTCTTCGTCCTTACTGCCCATGCCGTTTTCCGTTTACCGTTTTCCTTTCCCAGCTTGCGGCTCTTTCTTGCAACTGAAAACTGTCCTTAAACCTTATAACTTTCGGCCAGTTCCTTGAGTCTGACGCCGACCCCTTGCAGATCGTGGGCCGCAGTCTCGGTCTGCCGGGCCGCGGTGACATTCTGGACACTGGCCTGTTTGATGTTTTCCATGGCCGCCACGATCTGGTCCATGCCCACCAACTGCTGCTGGGTGGAGGCCAGGATTTGCATGGCGGCCTGGGCCGACTCGGCGATACTGTCGGCCAGAGTCCGGATGGATTCCCCGGCCACGGCTGATTGTTTGACCCCGGCCTCCACCGACTTGGTTCCTTGCTCGGTGGCCAGGACCGCGGCATTCATCGCCTTCTGGATGTCGCTCAGGATGCCCTTGATGCGGCCAGTGGCCTGCTTGGACTGTTCCGCCAGGTTGCGAATTTCCTGGGCCACCACCGCGAAGCCCTTGCCTGCCTCCCCGGCCCTGGCGGCCTCGATGGAGGCATTGACTGCCAACAGGTTCGATTGCTCGGCCAGGTCGTTCACTGCGTCGTTGATCTCGCCGATGGCCTGGCTATGCTCACTCAGGCGTAAAACACTGTCCGCGGTGGAATCTATCTGGCTGCGGATCTGGTTCATGCCGTCGATGAGTTCCGCCATGGATTTCTTGCCGCTTTGCGCGATCTGATCGGTTTTTTGGGCGGTTTCGGAGACATAGCCTGCTTTTTGGGCCGACAGTTGCGCCGCCTGGTTGGCCTCGCTGACGGTGGCCGTGGTTTCGTTGACCGCGGTCGAGGATTCCGCCGCGCTGGCGGAGATCTCGCTGGTGGCCGTGACGATTTCGCTGGCCGCCGAGGCCAGGACCTCCACTCCGCCCCGGACCTCCTTGGCCAGTTCCCGGATATTTATGACCATGGCGGCAAAGGCCTTGCCCAGGACGTCCGCGTCGCCAAGAGGCCGGACCGTGACGGAAAAATCCCGGGCGGCCAGACTGTCGGCCACCCCGGCCATTTCCTTGAGATATTGGATCATCCTGGTGACCGCCTGCCCCAGAACTCCCACCTCATCGGCCCGGTCCGCCCCGGAGACGGCCACCGCCAGGTCTCCCGAGGAAATCTTGGCCGCCACCTGGGCGATACTTTGCAACGGCAAGGCGATGAGGCGGGTCAACCACATGACCAGTAAACCACTGATCACCACCGCCATCACTCCCACAATCAGGAAAATGGTAATGGCCCTGGCCCCGATCTCATCCGCATCTTTGACTTGCTGGGCAGCCCGTGTCTTGGCCTTGGCCGCGATATCCAGGGCCATTTGCCGCATCTTTTCGAACCGCTCGTCCTGCACGGTCAGCGCTAATTTTTTGGCATCATCGAGCTTTCCCTGGAAGATCAGGGCAATTTCCTCGTCCCGGGTTTGACGATAAGCATTACTGAGAACCTTAAACTCGTCCAAACTTTTGATGAAAGTCTGATCCTTGATACCTATCCGGGTGAGAGTATCCAGGATCTTATCGTTTACCCCGGAACTTTTTTTGACCTCTTTTTCAATGGCCTGTTGTTCTCTTTTGTCGTTGGTGGAGACTATCCGCAGCATGTCCAGCCGCTGCCGGTTCATATTGGCCCGGAATTCGATGAGGTTGGCCACCACCTCGACCTCTTCCCTTAAAAGAGTCTTATAGACCTCTTGGACGGAGGTGATGCCCCGATAGGCGACAACTACCACCAGGGCCAGGAACAGGACGATCAAACCAAAGCCGCACAAGAGTTTGTTCCGGGTGGAGAGATTTACGAACCATGTCATCGTCTTGTCCCCTTTTCTCTAGGTGGTTGGCGGTTCCACTTCTTCGTGGACCAGCAATCTCGGGTCGGTCAGAATCTTCTCGGGGTCGAGAACTATCAGGGCTTCCCGGGTGATGCCCTTCAGATAATCCGGGCTGATCCCCTCCAGGGTGGGCGGGGGGGCCTGGACCTCCGGCAGGCCCACGGCCCGCACCCCGGAGACGGCGTCCGCCAGAATGCCCACCTCCAGGAGGCCCCGGCGCAGGATAATGACCTTATTCAGGTCGCTCAACCCCTTATCCGGCAGGTTGAAGAATCTCTTCAGGTCGATGACCGTCAGAATTTGCCCCCGGACGTTGATAATGCCCAGGATAAATGGGGGGGTGCAGGGCAAAGGGGTGAATTCCTTTAACGGGTAGACTTCCCGCACGAACTCGGTTTCCAAACCGTACCGCTCATAGGCCAGGACGAATTCCAGGATTTCGAGCCGACCCAGGGGCGCGGCCTCGACTTTTCCTTCCTGGGCCAAAGCCCGAGCCCGGGCCTGGAGAATCCGGCGGGTTGATTCATAATCTGGAGCGGCCTGCTTATCTGGCGGCGGCATGGCGTTCACCCAGTTTTCTCATGATCATGGTGGAATGCACGATTTCCTTAAGCCTGCCCGCGGTGATGCCTTCCGCTGCCGGCAACGGCTCCTCAGGCGGATAAGCCTCCAACAGCGCCAAGACGTTATGGAAATGCTTCCTGGCGGCCCGCTTGTCGCCCTGCCGCATGGCCAGGTTGCCCAGGGCAAAATGCCCCATGACGAAGTCTTGATCGAGATAAACGGCCTTGCGGAGCGAGAGCATGGCTTCGGCCACAGCCTCCTGCTCCTGCAGGATCGCCGCCCGGAGATAATGCCAGGCCGGGTTGAGCCGGTCCGCAGCCACCGCCTGGTCGCACCAGGCCAGGGCCGCGGCCAGGTCACCCTGGTCGGCGCAACTCCGGGCAGACCGGATCATTTCCGGGACTGGCGCCGCGGCTGACTCCTGCACGTGTGCGGCGGCGGCTGCGGCCTCCGGCGCCGGAGCCGCCGGCGGCGTTCCAGGTAGCGGCTGGGGCGGGGAGGGAGGCGGAACCGCGTGGGCGGGCCGAGGCGTGATCCACCCGGCCGGAGGCCGGGCCGGCGGCAGCGTCGGGCAGATCGCCTCTGCCTTAACCTGGCGGCTGCTCCCGGAATCCTTGCGGTAGACCGTGGCCGCAGGAAAATTCACTATCGCCAGGGTGGAAAAGCGCAGGGTGGAGGTCTCGGTGAGGCCCGTAATGAGCCAGCCGCCCTCTACCAGGGCACTGCCGAAATTTTCCAGGACCTTCCGGGCCTGTTTGGGGGAAAAGTACATCAGGACATTCCGGCAGAGGATCAGGTCCATGGCGTTGGTTTGGGTCACCAGGGAAGGATACGGGTCCTGAGCCAGGTTCAAGTATTCAAACTTCACTAGGTTTCTGAGGCGAGGCTGGATTTCCCAATGCCGCTCCCGCTGGTGGAAATATCGCTCCAGAATCTCCGGCGGCAGGTCCCGGAAGGACCATTTGCCATAATGGCCCTGGACGGCCTTCTTCAGGGCCTGGGCATCGATGTCCGTGGCCAGGAGGTGAATCTGCCAGTTATCCAGATCGGCGATCAACCGCTGGAGCAGGATGGCAATGGTATAGGCCTCTTCTCCGGAAGAGCAGCCCGCGCTCCAGATCCGCAGGCGCCGCTCTCTTTTCCGGCGGTCACGGATCAGATCGGGCAGGATGTGGTTTTCCAGGACTGCCAGGCTCGGTTTCTCCCGGAAGAAATAGGTCTCGCCCACGGTCAGGTGGCTGGCGATAATCTCGATCTGCTCCCGGGTCAGGGGTGCCGCCAGGAGCTGCCGGGCGCACTCGGCCGCGCCGGCGCAGCCAAAGTCCCCGGCTGCGGCGGCCAGGCCCCGGGCGAGGTCCGGCCAGCGCTGGGACGGGAAGGATAGGCCGGTTTGCGTCAGCAAAAGATCGGCGATCTGCGCCAAAAGCTCGTCCGGAACTTTTTGGGTCATTACTTCCCCATTTCCTTCAGGGCCGTTGCCAGGGACTTTTCCTCATCCAGGGACAGGAATTGCTCCAGATCATGGATGAAGATCAGGCCATCTTTAAGCCGCATGACTCCTTGCAGATATTCCAGTCCGGGAACAATCTGCTCCGCGGCGATAAGCTCTTCTTCAGGGCAGTCAATCACCCCGGCCAACGTCTCCGCGGTAAACGCAATTTCCCTCCGGGAGGTGCGGGCAATGATCAGGAAGTCGTAGATTTCCGGTTCTTTGGCCGGCAGGCGGAATCTCCGGCGCATATCGGCCACCGGGATGATCCGGCCGGAGAAATTGATAACCCCCAGAATAATCTCCGGGGCCTGGGGCAGGGGGGCCACTTCCACCACATGGACGATCCTTTCCACCTGGGACAGAGGCACGGCGTAGCCTTGTCCTCCCAGAGTAAAACCCACAAGCTGAAGTAGGCTCAAAATTCAGTCCTGGCAAATATATTGAAAATGTCCAAACCCATAATTCTTTTAATCAGTTAATCATTTTGGATTATATTACAACCCTCCCTGGTAATCCAGACCATTTGGCCTCTAAACGATTTTTAGTTGACCCGAAAAGACTTATCTGTTAAGCAGAAAGGGCACCCGCGGTTTTTTGGCCTGTTATCTCATCATCCCCCTTACTTTTTGCAGAATTCGCACCAAGAGAGAACCTCAATGTTTCTCAAGGGAGCCTGGTTCATCCTCGCCGGAGTTCTGCTGCTGGGTCAGACGCCGGCGCTGGCTGAGTCATACCTGCGGGTTTCCAAAAATGGGGTGATCTACTACTACTTCGCCAACCAGAAATCCCCGCAATTCAGGCCGCAGCCGTTGCCTCGCTCCCGGCCTCCGGCCCGGGGCTTCCTCCCGGTGGCGCAGGCCGATTTCTCTCCCGGAACCGTACCTGCCGCCAACGCTCCGGACCTGACGTCCTTGATGCCGGGAATGGCCGGCGAATTGCCGGCCGTAGCGGCCGACGACACCAAAGGCGGTATTTGGGCGGCGTTGCGCTATCCCTTCAGATGGCTCACCAAGTTGGGAGGCTATTTCCCCCCGGCGGTGCCCGCAGCCGCCGACGGCCCCCGGCAGGCAGCCCGCCAGCAGGAGGTCCCTTCCATCCCGGCCCCCCAAGGCGTGATCCCGGCGGCAGAGGCAGCTTTTCGTAAGTATGCTCAAGAGCATCGTTACGAAGCAGGCCAGTTGCCCCCCGACTCAGGATACTGCTTCCCCCTGGCCGGCCCCTATTCCTTCCGGAATTCCTGGGGTGATTGGCGCCGCGGCGGCAGACATCATCTGGCGATAGATATCTTTGCCCGGGAAGGGACTGCGGTCTATGCCGTCACCAGTGGGGTCATCCAGACCCTGGCAACTTATCCGGGAGCCGGCATTACCCTGCTGATGCTGGGCCAGGACGGCCGGGGCTATGGTTATATGCACCTGCTGGGATATGCCGCGGGCATCGTGCCGGGGAAGGTGGTCAGAGCGGGAGAACTGATCGGCTATGTCGGCCACAGCGGGACCGCTAATTCCGCCGCCCACTGTCATTTTCAGGTTTATGCGGGCCATCAGTTATGCAAAGAAAATCTCGTAAATCCTTACTATTTTCTGGTGCAGTTGTGCCGCGGCGTCGGCGTCGAAGACCTGCACCACCAGAGACTGGCCCGTTTAGAGGCGCCGCAGCCCAACCTCAACCGCATCCAAGTTTACCGGCGTCCGGTTTTTGCCTCTCTCAAGGCCCGGAACGGTCGCAGCAGTAAGGATTCTTCGGTGCTGGTAATAAAAAATTATTAAGAATGGGGTGGGCCCCGGACATTTAGACAGGCCCAAATCAGCCGAGCCGCATTTTTTCACTTATTTTTTTTACTTTACTTCGAAACAGCCGATACTATATTAAAGTTGAAATAGGATTCTTTTACTAACCTTTGGCCAGCCCAGTTTTCTGGAGGCCTCGTGATGCTCGCCGCCCGCGCCTGGGGCCCAATGTTGTTGATCGGCTTACTCCTGGAGATCGGCTTCGCTTGGGCCGCGGAATCCCATCAAAACATCCACCTGCTGGCCAGGATTTTGCCCCGGGCTTCCCTCAGCCTGGACCGGTCGCAAATCACCTTTGTGGGCTATGAAGATCAGGCGGTCATTCCCGCCCAAGGGGGGCCGCTGCAAATTATGGCCAAAGGGCGGGGCTCCCAGACCAATCCCCTGACCCTTACGGTGCGGGCCGATACCGATTTAGCTGGCGCTTCCGGACGTATTCCTATTCAGCAGGTTAAATGGCATAAAGCCGGACCTGGGTTTACCAGCGGCGCCCTGACCCGGGGCAGCGATCAATTGGTCGCCCGCTGGACCGGCGGCGGGGTCTATCAGGGGGGTGTTGAATTCTTTCTAAAAAATGATACTCGCCTGGTTCCCGGCGACTACCAGGGCGCGGTGATCCTGACCCTGGCCTCTCCTTGAATTAAAAGCCATTTCAAAACCTCAACTTGTCCTGAACTGTCATTCTGAGCGAAGCGAAGAATCTCGTATTTTCACAGCGTTGAGATCCTTCACTGCGTTCAGGATGACGGAAAATGAGGTTTTGAAATAGCTTCTGGTGTGATGTTCCAGAAATAAGTTACAAAATATTACCTATGAATATGCCCAATATTATTCCCTCTCCCCTCGGGGGAGAGGGTCAGGGTGAGGGGGGCGACTTTGGCTAAGTGGCTGTAATCAGCCAAAAGACGCCACCCCCACCCCGACCCTCCCCCCTCTCAAGGGGGATGGAGAAAGACAGGGCAAGTAATGTAAGATATCCATGGGACATGACGCTAGGGCGGGCGTCCTCGCCCGCCTCATTCATTGCCACCGACTCGAAAACCTTCCTGCCGTTCTAAAAAATTTCCAGACCGGGTGTCTTGGACAAACGCGCAACTTCAAGAAATCTCTAACCTAAAGAAAAGGTGGGCCGTGCCGACTCGACATATTTCGCGTCTTTCTTTGCGCCTTTGCGTCTTGGCGTCAGGCTCTGGTCCCTCCCTATTGAAAAATAATCTTTCGTTCCCCGACATTCACCAGGAATTGCAGTCCCTTAACCTTGCCGCCGGCGCTGAGGTCCGCCTGCAGGTTGGGAGGCGAGGTAAGCCGGGAGTACTTCGGCATGGTTTCCGGGTCCAGGCTGATCTCGTACTTTTTGGGGATCACGCCTTCAAAGGAGAAATTCCCCTCGCTGTCGGTATAGGTGTTTAAATCCCCCGGTTTCAGGATGACCAGGACATCGGCCACGCCCTGGGCGTCAGGCGCCGCTTTCCCCGTGCCTTTGGGGTCGGACAAGACCCGGCCTTGGAGGCTGGCGCCCCGGACAAAGGGAAAATCCACCCTGGATTTGCCCCGGCGCTGGACCTGCACACTCACAGTTTCCGAGCCGAGGAAGGTATAGATTGCCGGGATGCGTCTGGCATCCAGGGCCACGATATGCTTGCCCGCGCCCACCGCGGGAAATAGGTAATGGCCGTTTTTATCCGTAGTCACGGCGCTGCCGTCCTCCAGCGACACCTTGATCCCTGCCACTCCCTGCTCTCCTGCATCCAGGTTGCCGTTGAGATTGGCGTCATTAAAGACCCAGCCCTCGATGCTCCCGGTCCCCAGCCACTCCTGCCCCGGTTTCAGCCCGCTCACCTCCGTCTTTTTCCCCCAGGACAGGGCCTTGGTGAGCCGGACCATGATGGTATTGGTGGAGTAGTTATTGACAAAATCCCCGACGCCGGTCCTGCCGGTCTCGCCCCGCGCGAAAACTTGCAGGGAGAACCTCCGGGGGAGCTGCCAGGAGAGGCCCAACTGCCCGCCGTAACGCGAACTATGGGGACGGTAAGTGGCTTCGCCATAGAGAAAGAGACTCGGGGAAACCGTATAACTGCCGCCGATTTTCAGGAAAGGCCCATCGAAGCCCTGGCCCTGGCTGGCCGGGGAAAACTGGTCATATTCCCCTTCCACGTACCAGATCACCTTGGGGTGATAACCCCGGATACCCGCCAGCGGGCTATTCTTCAAGTAACTGGTGGACTGATTGATCTCGTCTCGATATTGAAAGCGCTCATAACGCCCGTAAGCTTCCAGAAAGCCGAAGCGCTTGGTGACCTCGACATAATGCGCCTGGGTGGAACCCCGCATGGCCACCGG
>JAKAGH010000117.1 GCA_021817645.1 Deltaproteobacteria bacterium | reverse complement strand
GCACCCGTGTGTGCGCCCTTGGGGCACCGCGGACGCACGTGGGCGGACACGCGGGGCCGCCCCCACGGTTTCCATTTCTCGTTACCAAGCTCTGCTTGGGAACGCCAGTGGCGCGAAGCTCCAGCTTCGCCTCACCAGGTCGGCGATACAAGCTGAGAAAAAGCAGGAGCTTGGGAACCAGATAATATAATGGTGGGGCGGGCCTCCATGCCCGCCTCAGGCTTGGCGGGCACGGAGGCCCGCCCCACCGCAAAAGTGGTAGCACAGGCTTTCCAGCCTGAGCTTCGGACTGCCGCATAAATCTCCATTAAAACATGCAAATGCCTTTTTCCATCCAAGGGTGGACACCTGTCTCTAAAAAAGATAAAATATTTCAACGAAATACCTGTCCAACTTAACTTTAAAATGTAAGGGGTTGGGTGATGGGGTTGGGGAAGGGGACCGTTATCACAGGCGTCTCGTCTGCGGTCCTCTCCCTGGCCCCCTTTCCCAAATTTACCTAAGCAAAATATGCCAAACATTCGCAACTTCAGTATCATCGCCCATATTGACCACGGCAAGTCCACCCTGGCGGACCGCCTTATCCAGTGGACCGGCATGGTGGGGGAGCGCCAGTTCCGGGACCAGTTGCTCGACACCATGGACATCGAGCGGGAGCGGGGCATCACCATCAAGAGCAACACCATCACCCTGCCCTATACCGGCGACGACGGCGTCGAATACCAACTCAACCTCATCGACACCCCGGGGCACGTGGATTTCTCCTACGAGGTCTCCCGGGCCCTGGCCTCCTGTGAGGGCGTGCTGCTCCTGGTGGACGCGTCCCAGGGGGTGGAGGCCCAGACCGTGGCCAACTTGTACTTGGCCATGGAGCACGACCTCACCATCATCCCGGTGATCAACAAGATCGATCTGCCCGCAGCCGACGTGGAAGGGACCAAAGAGCAGATCGAACGCGAGTTGGGCCTGGACCCGGACCTGGCCATCCTGTGCTCCGCCAAGGAAGGCATCGGCATCGACGAGGTACTGGAAGCCATCGTCGCCCACATCCCGCCGCCCAAGGGGGATCTGGCCGCGCCTTTGAGCGCCTTGATCTTTGATGCCAACTACGACTCCTACCGGGGCACCATCGTTTCCTGCCGGGTCTTCGACGGCAAGGTCAAGCCCGGAGACCTGATCCGCACCATGTACAATAAGACCGTCCACAAGGTGGAGGAAGTGGGCGTCTTCGGGCTGCAGCGGGAGCCCCGCAAAGAGCTGGCCGCCGGCATGGTGGGCTACCTCATCGCCAACATCAAGACAGTGAGCGACACCCGCATCGGTGATACCATCACCCTGGAGGAGCGCCCCGCGGCCCAGCCCCTGCCCGGCTTCAAGGAAGTAAAGCCGGTGGTCTTCGCGTCCATCTATCCCATTTCGGCCGACGATTACCAGGACCTGGCCGAGGCTTTGGAGAAATACAAGCTGAACGACGCGGCCCTGGTCTATCAGAAAGACGCGTCCGCGGCCCTGGGCCTGGGCTTCCGCTGCGGCTTTTTAGGCCTGCTGCACCTGGAGATCGTCCAGGAGAGATTAGAACGGGAGTTCGACCTGGCCATCATCATGACCGTGCCCGGGGTCCGCTACGAGTTCATCCTGGCCGACGGCCGGGAGATCACGGTGGACAACCCCATGCATTACCCCGACCCCAGCAGCATCAAAGGGTCCCGGGAGCCTTTTATCCGGGCCCACATCCTCATCCCGGAGCGCTTCGTGGGCGCGGTGATGAAGCTCTGCCTGGAGCGCCGCGGGGTCAATTCCACCATGAACTACCCCTCCCCCGGGCGGGTGGAGATCACCTTCGAGATGCCCCTGGCCGAGGTGATCATCGATTTTTATGACCGCTTGAAGACCATCACCCAGGGCTATGGCTCCTTCGACTACGAACTGCTGGACTACCGGCCCAGCGACCTGGTGAAGCTGGATATCCTGGTGAATTCGGAAAAGGTGGACGCCTTAAGCATGATTGTGCACCGGGACAAGGCCCGGGAGTGGGGGGTGCGGGTGTGCGACCGCCTCCGGGACGAAATCCCCAAGCAGCAATTCAAAATCGCCATTCAGGGGGCCATCGGCGGCCAGATCATCTCCCGCTCCACCATTTCGGCCTTCCGGAAGGACGTCACCGCCAAATGCTACGGCGGGGACATCACCCGGAAGCGCAAACTCCTGGAAAAACAGAAAGCCGGCAAAAAGCGCATGAAAATGGTGGGCGCAGTGGAGATCCCCCAAAGCGCGTTCGTGGCGGTGCTGAAGACGGAGAATGAGTAGGGAAATTGGGGGGAGGGGGCCAGGGGCCGCGGGCCGCTTACAATCCCTCCCCCAAACCCCCTCCCCCAAACCCATACATTTTTGTAATGGTCGTTGGGAGGCAAAATCCAGAGAATGAGCTTTACTTCCGAAATGAATACCTCGGGACTTTATGTGCACGTGCCTTTTTGTCAGAAAAAATGTGCATACTGCGATTTTTATTCTATAACTTGCACCTCTCTGATCCCGGACTGGCTATCAGCCCTGGAAAATGAAGCATCGCTTTATCGTGGCCGGT
Source organism: Deltaproteobacteria bacterium (assembly GCA_021817645.1). Lineage (GTDB taxonomy): Bacteria > Desulfobacterota > Desulfobaccia > Desulfobaccales > 0-14-0-80-60-11 > SURF-52. The sequence continues at coordinate 6,603 of JAKAGH010000117.1, read as the reverse complement.
TCGGCGTCTTCGACACTCTCTATCTCGGCGGCGGCACGCCCAGCCTCCTGGACCTGCACCAAATCACCGCTTTGATCGAGGGTTTGCGGCGGCATTTTTCCTTCTCCCCGGATACCGAAGTGACCCTGGAAGCCAATCCCGACGATGTGATTCCGGAAAAGATAAAATTGTATCAAGGCCTGGGAATTAACCGCTTGAGCGTGGGTGTCCAGTCGTTTATTGACCGGGAACTGGCCTTTCTGGGGCGGAGGCACAGCGCCCGGCAGACGCTGCAGGCCCTGGAAGCCTTTAGGAAAGCGGGGGTTGCCAATCTCAGCCTGGATCTGATCTACGGCTTGCCGGGGCAAGGCCTCACGGGCTGGAGGAAAACCCTGGAACAGGCCCTCGCCTTTCAGCCGGAACACCTGTCCTGTTACCAAATGACGTATGAAGCGAGCACGCCGTTGGGCCGGAAGAAGGCCCTGGGAGAGGTAGCCGCTGCCACGGAGGAGGAAGAACGAGACTTTTTTCTCTTCACTTCCCGATTTTTGGAAGGGCGCGGTTACCTCCACTACGAAATCTCCAATTTTGCCCGGCTGGGGGAGGCGAACAACCAACCCAATGATCCACTCCTTGATAATAAAGAATCTTTTAAGCGAATAGCGAAAAGCGAAAAGCGAAAACCCTATTACTCCCGCCACAACCGCAAATACTGGCGCCATGTCCCCTACCTGGGTCTGGGCCCCGGGGCCCATTCTTTTCAAAACGGCAACCGCTGGTGGAACGTCAGGTCGGTGCAGGCATATTGCCAGGCCCTGGCCCAAGGCCGGACGCCGGTGGAGGACCGCGAAATTCTCTCTCCAGAACAGCTCCGCCTGGAGGCCCTTTATCTCGGCCTGAGAACCCGGGAGGGGGTCTCTGTGGAATTCCTCAGCCGGACCCCGGGATGGGAAAAAACCTTGCGGAAACTTCAGAAAGCGGGTTTGATAGAGGTGTCCCAAGACCGGGCGGTCCCCACCCGCCAGGGCTTTCTCCTGGCCGATAGCCTGCCGCTCCGGTTTATGGATGCGGGCCTGGAGGAGGATACGGGTTGCCCACGTGGCAATGTCTTTGCTTCTGGTCCCCGGCCCCTGGCCCCTGAACCCTTCCTCCCGGCCCCTGACCTCTCCACCCATTCCTGGCAGGAAGATAACGGGCAAGATACATGATACAGGCGGGAAACGGCCGCATCTCCACCGTAGTCATCTCCACGGCCCTGGGCCTCGGGGGCCGGGGCATTTTTCCCTACACCCTCCTGCCCGGCTACCGGCGGCTGCTCCGGGCTGTCAGGGAGACGGGGACGACCATCCTGGCCAAATCCGCCACCCGGTTTAAGAGAAGCGGCAATTTCAACGCCTGGAACCCCCTGACCTGGAAATATATCCGCAGACTGCCCGGACGCGGTATGCTCAACGCCTACGGCCTTACTAATCCGGGGGCCAAGACCTGCGCCCGGGAAATCAAGGTGGCCGCGGGCCAGGGTTTTCAGGTGATCCCCAATCTTTATCCGGAATTTGCCAAGGGCACGGTGCTGGCGATTAAGGACACCCTGGAAGCCATTGGCATCTATCAGAACCTTCTGGGCTCCGACTTTTGGGCCCTGGAACTCAACTTTTCCTGCCCCAATTCCCGGGAAGCCATCCGGGAAAACGTGGCTCAGGGGCTCAAGTGCAGCCGGGAAGTAAAAGAAAAATACCCCGACATCTTCTTGATCGTCAAAATCAGCATCTGCCACCCGTATGAGTTTGCCCAGGAACTGGAAAGCCTGGGCGTTAATGCCCTTCACGCCATCAACACCATCCCCTTTGCCATGATTTACTTCCATGAGCGCTCACCCCTGCGGCCGGTGGGGGGCGGGGGGGTATCCGGCGGCCCGGCCCTGGCTGCGGCGCTGGAGTATAATGCCCACCTGCGTAAAAAGGTGAATCTGCCTTTAATCATGGGCTGCGGCGTGAAGGATCGGGAGGATGTCCGGAAATACCTGCATATCGGCGCGGATGCCGTGAGTATTTGTACGCTGGCCCTGCGGCATCAAGGAGAAGCCGCGGAAATTATTCGCAAATTCAATGGATGATTCCCAGTCATCCTGATCTCGGAAGGATGGGCGATGGATCTGGATTCTTTGGCTATCACGGGGCAGCGCGGGGGCCAGGCATTTCGCCTGATCAAAGACGCCGACCTCCGGCAATGGGCCCAAGATACCGGCCAGACCGCCAGGCAGGCCGTGGAGGCGGCGCTGACGGCCGGCGTCTTCCCGGAATGCTTTGAGAGAAATTTTCCGGCCCTGACTGTGGCTGAGCAACTGCGCCTGTTTCATAGTTCCGCCCTGGTGGTGGGGCTGGGGGGCCTGGGCGGCTGCCAGGCCCAGCTCCTGGCCCGGGTGGGCGTGGGCCGCCTGCTGCTGGCGGACGGCGATGTCTTCAATCCCGCCAACCTCAACCGCCAGTTCCTGGCCACCCCCCAAACCCTGGGGCAGAACAAGGCCCTGGCCACCGCCCAGTACCTCCAGGACCTCAATCCCGCTCTGAGCGTGGAGCCCATTGCCCGTTTCCTGGACCAGGAAAATATCCGGACCTTTCTCCCCCGGGTGCAGGTGGTCCTGGACGCTCTGGACTCGATTCCCGCCCGGCAAATGCTGTTGGCCTCGGCCCGGGAGGCCCGGGTGCCCCTGATCCACGGCGCGGTGAGCGCCAAGTTCGGCCAGGTGGCCACCATCCTGCCTGATGATGTCCTGGATTTCAGTCACTTCTACCCCCAAGGGGCCGACCTGCCGGAAACCCCTCCCGGCATCCTGGCCTCCACCGTCACCCTCACCGCCAGCCTCCAGGTCCAGGAGGCCCTGCGCCTGCTCCTGGGACACCCCCTGGCCTACCACCGCCGCCTGGCCCACTGCGACGGCGACACCGGCATGTTGGAAATTTTGAGTTTGGAGTAGGAGAATCGGAGAGCGGCGTGCATCGGCGGTTAATACTCACCGCCGATAAACGCAGATAGACGCCGATTATTCATCCTCCCCCAATCGGCGGGAACAGGCCCAGGCGTTCCTGGCCCTGGAGAGGAAAGTCCGCTTCCCGGCGGCGGCCGTCCACCATGATCAGGGTGACTTCCTGAGGCGGGAGCCCCAGCCGGCCGATAACCTGGGCGACGCTGGTGCCGGGAGGCACTTCCAGGGAGAGCCCCTGGTAAGGATTATAGCCGGGAAGATAATGGCGCAGGGTGGCGTTGAGGAAGATGTGCAGGGGCATGGTTAATTTTAACCGCCGATGCACACCGATGAACGCAAATAAATATCCGCGTTTATCGGCGTGCATCGGCGGTTATCCTTTAAAACTCGGGCGTTACAAATCCCCCAGCACTGAGTCGATCTCGGCGTCGGTAAAATCCCAGGTAACGTTATGGGGGTCTTTCAGGTTTTCTTTGAAGAATTCCGGCAAGCGGTCGTGGGCCTTGGTAAAGCCCGCATCATGGTTGAAGCTCAGTTCATCGTGGAGCACCTGCCGGCCCAATTCCCCCACGTCAGCCGTAGTCAGCTTGGTGCCGTAGCGGGCGTTGATCATATCCACAATACACTGGAGCGCGTCCGCATTGTCCAGCACCGGGAAGGCCACAAAGAGGCAGAGCCCCGTGGAGTCAATGGCCGCGGTGGCAATCTGCAGATTCCGGGAGAGCTCGATATTGCCTTCCTTCTTCAGGGGGTCCCCCACGCCGCCGCACTTCAGGAGATTGGTGGCCACGCCGTAGCCCGCGGTATGGTCGCCGCCCATGGGACTGGTGGCATAGGTGAGGCCCACGCCCTTTTCCGCCCGGGGATCGTAGGCGGGCAGTCCCTGGCGTTTCACCGCGGGCACCCGGTCCACCCCCAGCGCCTGGCCCGCAAAGGCCGAGCCGTTGCCGAGGATCAGCCCCCAAGGGTCATTCGTCCCCACTTTTTTCAGCATCTTGATGGCCCCGGGGCCGTCCCCCCAGGGGATGACGCCCCCTTCCATCATCACCCCCAGGGTCACTCCCATTTCGATGGTATCCAGGCCGAAGTCGTCGCAGAGGCGGTCCAGGCGGGCGATGTCATCCAGGTGCTTGATTAAGGTATTGGCCCCCAGGGCCCAGATGGTTTCATACTCGAAGCCGGAAGTGAGATATTTCCCCTTGGCGTCGTGGTAGGATTGGGAGCATTGGATCAGACAGCCGGGATGGCAGCCTTCCTTGGTCTTGCCGCCCCGTTGTTTAATCAGGTCCACCATGCGTTCGCCGCTGATGTCCTCGGCGAATTCGAAGCGGCCGCCCCGGAAATTCTTGGTGGGCAGGGCCCCGGCCTCGTTGACGATGTTGATGAGCACCGCGGTGCCGTAAGTAGGCAGGGCCTGGCCGCTCACCGGGTGCTCGGTGAGATATTTGGCCCATTTCCGGGCCGCGGCCTTGAATTTTTCCGGGTCCGCCAGGGCCACGGGAGATGCGCCCCGGTCATCCACGACGATGGCCTTTAGCTTTTTGGAGCCCATCAGGGCCCCCAGGCCGCCCCGGCCCGCGGCCCGTCCCGGCCGGCCGTGGGGATCGGCGAAATGGATGCTGGCCGCGCTGAGGCGCTTCTCCCCGGCCTGGCCAATGCTCATCACTCCCACGCCTTTGCCGAAGCGCTGCCAGAGACGGGCCATGGTCCGGTAATTGCCCAGCCCTTCGTATTCAGACGCAGGAAAAAACTCCACCCCGTCTTTCGAGATTTTTACCAGACTGAATTCCTCCGTGTCCGGTTTGCCCTCCACCACTATCGCCTGGACGCCCAGGCGGGCCAGCTTCTGGGAAAGGAGCCCCCCGGAGTTGCTTTCCTTAATGCCGCCGGTCAGGGGGGATTTGCCCCCCACGGAGATGCGCCCGGAATTGGCCGCGCTGGTGCCGGTGAGGATGCCCGGGGCCACCACCAGTTTGTTGGCCGCGCTTAACGGGTGGCAGGTGGCGGGCACCTCGTGCTTGATGACCCGGGAAGTCAGGGCCCGGCCCCCGAGCCCGGCATAATCGGCTTTGGCCTCTTCCCAACGGAAAGTTCTGCGAGCCATGTCGAGACGCAAAATCTTGGCCATAAACTCCTCCTATGGGGGTGCTTCCCCGCCGCAATGGCTTGATAGCGATAAGACTATAAATTACTGGCAATTTCAGGTCTAATGTTATCTTCCGGAAAATACGGTGTCAAGCTTTGAAGGGTTCACGGTTCGAAGTTAATCTTTACATCAAGATGGAAAAATGATGTAAGAATGGTAGTGCATGGATCATAATCGGTAATCTTGCCAAAGAGAGCAAAGGCCGTCCGTTCACCCCCGACAAAAAGGAGGCGCCCATGGACCCAGCTATTCCTAACCCCGTCATTGTGGTGCCGGGTATCACGGCAACCTGCCTCCGTGACGAATACCCTTTGCCCCCGGAAATCGTCTGGTCGGTGCTGACCAAGGATTATGAGCGGGTCTCGCTGCATCCCGACAATATCCGCTACGAGGCCAGGGAACCGGCGCGTTTACAGCCGGACCAGGTCTATGAGATTGCCTACAAGGAGTTAGTTCAAGAGCTGCGCTATAACCTGAGTCCCACGGCGGATCAACCGGCGCCGGTCTTCCCCTTCGGCTACGATTGGCGGCAGCCTCTCCACCTGCTGGAGGAGCAGTTGGCGGGGTTCATTGAGGAGGTGATTGAACGCACCAAGTTGATGAAGCACTATTATGACTCCGGATACGGCAATGCCCCCAAGGTAAACCTGGTGGGCCACTCCATGGGGGGCCTGATAGTCACCGGGTACCTGGATAAATATGGCGGCAAAGCCCGGGTGGGCAAGGTGGCTACCCTGGCCACCCCTTTCCGGGGTTCATTTGAAGCGGTAATCAAGGTCACTACCGGAACGGCCAATCTGGGCACCAGCGCCCCCAGTTCCAGGGAACGTGAATCTGCCCGGGTAACGCCGGCGCTTTATCATCTTCTCCCCTCCTTTCCGGGTGTCGGGGTAGACTTCTTCAACCCGGAGAAGTGGCAGCCCAGTATTTTTGGGACCCTGAGAGAATACGTCCGTTTGTATGCCGTAACTAAAAAAGACCCTGAGGCACAGGCCCGGGATCTCTTCCAGGAGATGCTGGCGACTGCTCAAATTCACCGGCAGCGGGTTGAAGGCTTCGGACTGGAAAAGGCGGGGTTGACCGCACCAGACTGGCTCTGTGTCGTGGGGGTAGACTCCACCACCCGCGTCCGCTTGGAGGTTATCGATACGCCCCAGGGACCCTACTTTAATTTCAAGTCCGATGACCGGGACAATACCTGGGACGACGGCAAAGACCCGGTTAAAAGTAGAGTGACCGGCGACGGCACGGTGCCCTTTGAGGGTGCGTTACCCTATTTCCTCCAACTGAAGAACGTCGTCTGCATTACTCCTGATGACTTCGGTTACTGGGAAATCCAAGATAGACTGGTGACCAAGGTGGCGGGCTTTCATGGAATCCTGCCCAATATGAACATGCTGCACCGCCTGATTGTCCGGCATTTTACCGGGGCGCCGGATAATTACGGCAACACCTGGGGGCGGCCCGCACCTGGCGTTACCGCTACTGATTGGCA
>JAKAGH010000116.1 GCA_021817645.1 Deltaproteobacteria bacterium | reverse complement strand
GCAAGATTATTCGCCGTAAAGGGGTAGTGCGGGTGATCTGTGAGAATCCCAAACATAAGCAGCGGCAGGGCTAAAGGGAGGTAGGGAATTGGCCAGAATCGCGGGAATCGATTTGCCCCGTAATAAAAGAATCGAGATCGCCCTCACTTATATTTTCGGGATCGGCCGCACCTCTGCGGCCCGGGTTCTTAAGGAAGCCGGGGTGGACGGCGCGATAAAGACCGGGGATTTGAACGATGGAGAGATCACCCGCATTCGCCAGGTGATTGACTCCACCTTGAAAGTGGAAGGTGACCTCCGGCGGGAAGTGTCCATGAATATCAAACGCCTGATGGACCTGGGATGCTACCGGGGCCTCAGGCATCGGCGCAGTCTGCCCGTGCGGGGTCAGCGCACCCATACCAACGCCCGTACCCGCAAAGGGCCGCGGCGCAGCGTGGTGGGTAAAAGGAAGAAGGCTTAAGGAGGGGTGATGGCCCGAGCACCGTCACGTAGTAAGAAGAAGAAGGAACGGAAGAATATTCCTGTGGGAGTGGCCCATATCAAGGCCACCTTTAACAATACCTTAGTCACCATTACCGATCCCGGGGGCAACGTGCTCTCCTGGTCTTCGTCGGGGGTGCAGGGCTTCAAGGGCTCCCGTAAGGGTACCCCTTTTGCGGCCCAGTTAGCGGCCCAGGACGCGGCCAAAAAGGCCATGGAACACGGCATGCGCAGCGTGGACGTCTACGTCAAGGGACCCGGCGCGGGCCGGGAAGCGGCCCTGCGGGCCCTCCAGGCTGCGGGTCTGAGCATCAATCTGATCCGGGACGTCAGCCCCATTCCGCATAACGGCTGCCGGCCGCCCAAACGGCGTCGGGTCTAGTTTAAGAGGAGATGTAAATTGGCCAGATACCTGGGACCTAGTTGCCGGCTGTGCCGCCGTGAGGGTATTCAACTATACCTGAAGGGAGACCGCTGTTATACGGACAAATGCGCCATTGAGCGCCGCCACTACCCTCCGGGGCAGCATGGCCAGCGCCGGAGCAAGCTGTCCGATTACGGCTTGCAGCTGCGGGAAAAACAAAAAGTTAAACGCATTTACGGAGTACTGGAGAAGCAGTTCAGGGGCTATTTTGAGAAGGCCGAACGGCAGAAGGGAGTTACCGGAACCAACCTATTAGTGCTTCTGGAACGGCGTTTGGACAATATCGTTTACCGGTTGGGATTTGCCAATTCCCGGGCTCAGGCCCGGCTGCTGGTGCGCCATGGCAAGATTGTGGTGAACGGCGGCAAGGTAAGTCTTCCCTCTTATCTCGTCAGGAAAGGGGATGTCGTCCAGGTGACCGAGAAAGGCCGGACTTTGCCGATAATTCGGGATGCCCTGGAAGCAGTGGCCCGCCGCGGCCTCCCCGCCTGGATTGACCTCGAAAAAGATGAGGCCAAGGGCAGAGTCATCATGCTGCCCACCCGGGAAGACATCACCATGCCCATCCAAGAGCATCTTATCGTGGAGCTTTATTCCAAGTAGAATCATGAATCCTTGGGCTCCGGCGGGACGGCAGTCACGCCGGAGAGTGACTCATTCCCGGGAGGCCATCGGCCACCAAATATCACAAGCATTGTTTCTGAGGAGCCATGATCCACAAGAATTGGAGCGAGCTGATTAAGCCCAGAAGGCTGGAAGTAGATACGGAGACCCATAACCGCTTTTATGGGAAATTTTCCTGTGAGCCCCTGGAAAGGGGCTTCGGCACCACTCTGGGAAATGCCCTGCGGCGGGTCCTGCTTTCTTCTCTCCGGGGCGCGGCCATCACTGCGGTGCGCATCAAAGATGTTTATCACGAATTTTCTGCGCTTCCGGGGGTTTTGGAGGATGTGACCGAAATCCTCCTGAACCTGAAGCAGGTGCGTCTGAAAGTGCTCACCGACAGTACCAAAACCCTGCGCCTCGAAGCCAAGGGCAAAGGGGAAATCAAGGCCGGGGATATCATCACCGACGGCACGGTGGAAATCCTGAACCCGGAGCATCACATTGCCAGCCTTTCTGCGGACGGGGAACTCATCCTGGAAATGACGGCCAAGACCGGCAAAGGTTATGTGGCCGGGGAAGCCCATAAGGAAGAGGACCAGCCCGTGGGCTACATCCCCCTGGATGCCAGCTTTTCCCCTATCCGCAAGGTAAATTACGTGGTTACCCAGGCCCGGGTGGGGCAGCGCACCGACTACGACAAGCTGACCCTGGAGGTCTGGACCGACGGCAGCATTAGCCCGGAAAACGCCGTGGCCTATGGGGCCAAGATCCTGAAGGAACAGCTGAACCTATTCATCAATTTTGAAGAGGAAGCTGAGGGTACCGAGGAAAGACCCCCGGAAGAGGTCCCGGCGCTGAACGAAAACCTGTATCGCAGTGTCAATGAGTTGGAACTGTCGGTACGGGCGGCTAACTGCCTGCGGAACGCCAATATCCGCTTTATCGGGGAACTGGTCCAAAAGACCGAGCAGGAGATGCTCAAGACCAAGAATTTTGGACGCAAGTCCCTCAACGAAATCAAAGAAATCCTCACGGAGATGGGATTGCACCTGGGGATGAAGCTGGAAAACTTTGTGCCCCCGGAACAGGTGCCCGAGAGGAAAGAAGAGGTTGTGCCATGAGACATCTAAAGGCCGGGCGGCGCCTATCCCGGACTACTGAACATCGCCAGGCCATGCTCCGCAACCTGGTAACCGCCCTTTTGGAGCACGAACGGGTGGAAACCACCAGCGCCAAGGCCAAGGAAGTGCGCCAGTGGGCCGAGCAGATCATTACCTTGGCCAAACGCGGGGATTTGCATGCCCGGCGCCAATCTTTGAGTGTGGTGCGTTCCAAGAAAGTGGTGGCCAAGCTCTTTGGGGAACTCAGGGAACGCTACCTGGAGCGCCCCGGCGGGTATACCCGCATCATTCCTTTTGGGCTGCGCCTGGGAGACGGAGCGTCCCTGTCCATTATCGAGCTGGTGGGCCGCCCGGAGAAACTGCCCAAGGCCCAGAAAAAGAAGGCCGCGGCTACCTGATCCGGCTACCAAAGAATGCAGGGGCTCTGTCCCTGCATTCTTTTTCCCCTTGCTGACCGTTTCCCGGCAAAACCGAAAACCCCTCGCCAGACCGCACGCAACCCCAACGTCCCGGAGTTCCCTTCATTCCAGGACGCAGGATTAAGGAGCGCAGCCGGCCTGGTTAAATGCGTCGATAAGTAGCTGATATTAACTTAATATTAAGAGCTGAAGATAGACCGCAGGAAAAAAAAGGTTGACAAGGGTTTAAGATTCCATTAAGGTGCTTCAAAAAACTAGGCATATCTACCTAATTCCGCCTAGGTAATTCTACCTAAGAGCTAGGCAAAATTACCTGGGCCGAAAAAGGTCGCTCTCTGTCAAAGTTCATCAGGCTATGCCAGCCATATGTCCGGAGCTAAATAGGTTTAGTTCCCTTCAGGATTGTCCCATAACAAAGGAGGTTCTGGATGGCGAATCGTATAATTCTAGGCGCGACATTATCTCTGGCCCTAATTTTTGCGCCCGGGCTGGCGCAGTCAGTTCCCACCAAACCCGACAAAAAGAAAAATTCTTCCACCAAAACGCAAAGCAAGACCAGTAACAAGGTTCAAAAAGATACCAAGAAAAAGAAGACTGCTTCTCGCAGCCGGAGCAGAAGGCCGCGAGTAACCCAGCGGGAGAGGGACAATACTCCGGTGCGGGGCGAGATGGCTCTGTCCGGTGAAACCTCCGCTCCTAGAAGGTCCGGTTCCGGTGTCTCAGAAACCCCGCCCTTGATGAAGGTCACCCCCCAGCGGGACGGCCGTTTCCTGTTGGAGCCATTAGGCCCGAAGAAACCCGGGAGTCCCGTATCCCGCAATCTTGCGCCCCCGGCGTCAGTGGAACAAGTCACTGCCGCGGAGCAGAAATACAATCGCTTTGAGCCCTGGGATTTCTCGGATATGATTCTCACCCAGGCCCGCTACTATCGTGGCACTCCATATTGCCGGGGGGCCTCCCTGTCTACCAGTTCAGCCACCGATTGCTCCGGTTTTGTGCAGTATATTTACAAGGGCTTCAAAATCGACCTGCCCCGCTCCAGCGCCGAACAGGCCCAGGTGGGGAGGGTTGTGACCCAAAACATGGATTTTTCCAAATTGCTGCCCGGGGATCTGCTTTTCTTCCGTCGTGGAGGCAACCACATCGGCCATGCCGGCATTTATCTAGGGGAAGGGAAAATGATCCACGCCTCCAACTACCGTGTTGGAGTTACTGTCACTGACCTGCGCCAGCCCTACTACGAAGGCACCTTTGTGGTGGCCAAGCGGGTCTTTGAGGTGAAGTACGGACAGTAGTCCATAACTCGGCTCCCCTTGCTGGGGGCCGGGAATTACCTCTAGTCATTTACTGAGATCGGTCTCTTCCAGGTAGTGGCAGAACTTGGTTGAGAAAAGGGATTTTTGCCTGCAGGCCCCCCGGCTTGTAGCGAATTTGCCGCGTCTGGCCTCCCCTGAATCGCTGCCAGTTCACCTGGTAACAATTCCCTTAGGAAATGAAGGTCCCCAATTCATGCCCTCCGCCACACCAGTTCATGAAATCCACCTAACATGTCGATGTTAAAGATGCAAAGATGAGCAACCGCCAGGACGACAATGTCTGGGAAAGCGGATTGTTCTTGCTTATCCAGGCTTTTTTCAGTATTTTAATGGTAGCTATTCGCCAGAAATCGCGGGGGCCAAGCTGGAGCAGGCGGCGGAGAAGATGAGGGGGATTGATCCAGGGGAATGGGAGCGGCGCCTCAAGTTCCGCTACCCCATGCTCCGTTATTTTACTAACCGCCCTTTTGGGGTGGAGATTGAGACTTTCGGATTAAAATATAGCATTGCTGCGGGCGACCGCCAGATAATCCCCCCGTATAAGATCACCAGCCGGGCTGCCGACGGCACCCTGCTGCCCCAGGTATTCCAGCAACAAGGTCTCACCCTGAACGGCTTTTCCCCGGATGAACCGCAGTATGAGGCCTGGTCTTTCGTTTTGGACGATTCCATTAAAGGTGCGGGGGGCAGCGAACTGGTGAGTCCCATCCTTTCCGGCCTCAAGGGACTCGCCCAGGTTTACGATGCTTTGTTGCTCCTCCAGGAGTTCCCGGAGGTCCAGGTCAACGAAACCTGCGGTTTTCATGTACATCACGGGGTGGACCCCGAAAAGTTCGGAGAGACCCAGCTCTTCCAGTTATTGAGGATCATCTCCATCTTCGAAGGTTACATCTATTGTCTGCTGCCTGAGGAACGCCGTCAGGCCGAAACCTGCCGCCCCCTGGAGATCGATCTTTATAAGTGGTACCAGAATAATGGCGGCTGGAGCGCTCCCGAGGTGCAGAGTCTCTGGTATTCTCCGGAAAATCTGAACGATCCCCAAGTCCCGAGGAACCGCAAGATTCATCCCACCCGGTATCACGGTCTCAATCTCCATTCCTATTGGTACCGGAATACCATAGAGTTTCGCTATTTTCCTTCCATGATAGACGATCCGGAAGAACTGATGCAATGGATTATCTTCACCCAGTTTCTGGTGGAGTGGAGTGAGGGCCGGCGGCCGCAGCTGGAATATCTCCCCAAACCGAATAAGTGGATGAATACTTTATATAAAATATATTTGGGTGCAGGGATGATGTCCCATATCCTCTTTCCCGGAAGTCTCAGCCCGGGCCCTGGAGAAATCAGTTCATGACCCATTACGGCTTACAAACCATTGATTTTTTGGAACGCCTGGAAAAGTATGAAAACGAGCTGCCGCCTTTGCTGCTGGATATGTCCCGGCTGCTGCAACGGCTGATTGCCGAAATCGAGCGGCCGCAACTGGAAGATATCGAGCGGATGCAGGCGGACCTGCGGCAGTTTATCGGCGACGCGGTGCGCCTGGAAGCCGTTTGTGGTACGGAAGGCAAGTTCTGTCTGCATTGCCCCTTTGGCGCCTACCTGCCTTCCGGCTTCCCCTACGCCTCCCGCCAACAACCCCTGTGCCTGCCCTGGATTGTGGTGACCCAACCCGAGTCCCAGCCGCAGTCAGCTTCGCAATAAGAGCGGCCTTGACGCCGCGTCCTGGCCCAGGAGTAGATGACTCCAGGGCCCACCCCAGCCCGCAAATTAGTTATTCTTTCTAAAAAATAGCGCTTTTCAAAATATCGTTTACATAATTGCTGCTTTGTGGAAATATGAACATAGGTTTCCTTTTTGCCTCGGAAGAGCCGGAATCGGCCTGAGCAATATCTGCCCCGCCGCTGGAACTAGTTTATGCACGGGCTGCTGATCATTATCGGACTTGCTGCATTGGTGCAGTTGCTTGCGGCCTTTTATGCGTTGCGGCTGATCCGGATCACCGGGGGCCGTACGGCCTGGGTGCTGATTGCCTTGGCCCTGTGCTTCATGGCCCTGCGCCGGGGCCTCAAGCTCTGGCGGTGGTTTTCCGGAGACCTTTCCGACCCTCCGGATCTCTTTGATGACGTCTTAGCCCTTGGCATTTCCATATCCATGTTGGCTGCGGTTTGGTGGATCCCCCCTCTTTTTCTCACCATCAAGCAGGCTGCGGAGACGCTGAAACAGGCCAAAGGCGAACTGGAAATAAAGGTGGCGGCGCGTACCGCGGAGCTACGCGACACCAACATCCAGCTGTCCGTGGAACTGGATGAGCGGCGGCGGGCTGAGGCCAAACTGGCCCAATACGCTGCGGACTTGCGGCGGTCCAATGCCGAGCTGGAGCAGTTCGCCTACGTGGCCTCCCACGACCTCCAGGAGCCCTTGCGCATGGTGGCCAGCTTCACTCAACTGCTCGCCAAGCGCTATCGGGGCAAACTTGATCAGGATGCGGACGAATTCATCGGCTTTGCCGTGGACGGAGCCAACCGCATGCAGATGCTGATCAATGACCTGTTGGCCTTATCCCGGGTGGGGACCCGGGGCAAACCCCTGGAACCCACGGATTGTGAGGCCCTCCTGAGCCATACGCTGGCTAACTTGGCGTCTATGTTGCACGAAACCGGAGCAGTGGTGACCCACGACCAACTGCCCACGGTGCTGGCCGATACCATGCAACTGGGCCAGATGTTGCAGAATCTGCTGATCAATGCCTTGAAATTTCAAGGCCGGCAATCGCCTCAAGTTCATATCTCCGCCCAGCGGCAAGATAACGAATGGCTTTTTAGCGTCCGGGATAACGGCATCGGCATCGATCCGAAGCACCAGGAACGGATTTTTGCCATTTTTCAGCGCTTGCACCGCCGGGAAGATTTCCCTGGCACCGGCCTCGGTCTGGCGTTGTGCAAAAAGATCGCGGAGCGCCATGGCGGCCGCATTTGGGTGGAATCGGAGCCTGGCCGGGGTTCCACTTTTTACTTCACTATTCCAGGGGGAAAGGAAAATGAGCGGGATAACAAGAGGGAGTTGCAGGCCCATTGAGATTTTGCTGGTGGAAGACAACCCCGGGGATGTGCGCCTGACCCAGGAGGCCCTGAAAGAGGGCAAGGTCATGAATGTCCTCAACACCGTGGGGAATGGGGAAGAGGCTCTGGCCTACCTGCGCCGCCAGGGGGCCTATGCCCGGACGACGCGTCCGGACCTGATTCTTCTGGACCTGAATCTCCCCAGAAAGAGCGGCCAGGAGGTGCTGGCGGAGATCAAGGATGACCCCGAACTGAGGCGCATTCCGGTGGTGATCCTCACCGTCTCCGAAGCCGAGCAGGATATTATCAAAAGTTATAATCTCCATGCCAACTGCTACATCACCAAACCGGTGAATCTGGAGCAGTTCATGGAAGTGATAAAAACCATTGAGGATTTCTGGCTGACCGTGGTGATGTTGCCGCCGAGATGAAGCCGATGTTCACCGAGACCATCAAAGTTCTGCTGGTGGAGGATAATCCCGGAGACGCCCGCCTGATTCGGGAGATGCTGGCCACCGCCGGAGAAAACTTCCAGCTGGAGTGGGTTGACCGGCTGGATGATGGTTTGGCGCGCCTGGACCGGCGTGGGGTGGATGTAGTGCTGCTGGATTTGGGACTGCCGGACAGCCAGGGATTGGATACCTTTATCTCGGCCTCCTGGCATTGCCCCCGGGTGCCCTTCGTAGTCTTGACCGGCCTGGCTGATGAAGACGTGGGCGTGGCCGCAGTGCGCCAGGGGGCTCAGGATTATCTCATCAAGGGGGAAGTGGAAGCCGGTCTGCTCCTGCGGGCCGTTCGCTATGCCGCGGAACGCATGCGCGCCGCTGAGGCCTTGCGGCAGAGCGAGGAAAACTACCGGCTGCTGGTCAACCAGGTCCCGGCGGTGGTATTCAAAGGCTATGAAGACTGGAGTGTGGATTTCTTTGATGAGAAAGTTGAGGCCCTGACCGGCTACAGCAAAGAGGATTTTGATTCCCGGCGCCGCAAATGGTGCGACGTGATCCTGCCGGAAGACCTGGATTATGCCTCCAGAGTCTTCACTGATGCTTTGAAAACCAATCGCGCCTATGTGCGGGAACACCGGATTCGCAGAAAAGACGGAGTTATTCGCTGGATTCAGTGCCGGGGCCAGATATTTTGCGATGCCCGGGGGAAGATTGACTATATCAGCGGCGTCACTTTCGATATCACTGACCGCAAACGGGTAGAAGAGGCCCTCCGGGAGGCCCATGACGCGTTGGAGCAGCGGGTGGCGGACCGGACCGCGGACCTCTCCCGGGTGGTGGGCCAGTTGCAGCAGGAGGTGGAGCGGCGGAAGCAGGCAGAGGAGGACCTCCAGAAGGCTCACGATGACCTGGAATTGAAGGTGGCCATGCGCACCGCGGAGCTGGCCCAGACCAATCTGGTATTGCAGGAGGAGGTGCAGGAGCGCCGCCGCGCGGAAGAGGCCGCAGGGGCCGAGCATCAGAGGCTTTATTCTTTGCTGGACGCACTGCCGGCTTTTGTGTATCTCAAGGCTCCGGATTATTCTATCCGGTTTGCCAACCGCATTTTCCGGGAGACCTTCGGCCCCTGGGACGGTAAACCTTGCCACGAAGTGGTGCAAAAGAGGGAAGAACCTTGTCCGGATTGCCCTTCTTTCAAGGTTCTGGACACTAACCTGCCCCAGGACTGGGAAATGACCTGGGCGAACGGCAGCCGGATTTACCAGGTCTTTAACTACCCCTTTGCCGATATTGACGGCTCCCCCCTGGTGCTCACCCTGGGAGTGGACATCACTGCCCGGAAATGGGCCGAAGAGGAGCTCAAGGTAGCGGA
>JAKAGH010000115.1 GCA_021817645.1 Deltaproteobacteria bacterium | reverse complement strand
ACGACCTGAGCCTGGAGACCTGGCTGCTGTTAGGGGTGGTGAGCGAGATTTTTGCCCAGTGTCAACGAGGTAAAGATGCCCAGAGACAGCTCGAAAAAAACGGGATTTACCAGCAGTGATTTAGCGAATTTCCGGGCCAGCCAGGAAGAGATGCTGAATCTCAGCCGGGAGTACAGCCAAGCACGGCTGAGCGCCTGGAATGACGAAGTTAAGCAGATGCAGGAGAGTTGGACCTCCTTCTCCCGGGATTGGCAAAGTTCCCTGGATGAGATGTCCGGCCTGGTCCAGGCCAATTTCACCGACCTGGCGGCCAAGGGAGAAGCCGCGGGCAGCTCTTTGAGCCAGAGTTTGCGGAAAGCCCTGGGGGAGATTTCCAGCGATCTGGAGGATTGGAGCAAAAATTTTCTCCAGACCCTGGAGAAGGTGGGCCAGTCCTGGCTGGGATTTTTCGGGGGCAGCGGCGGCGGCTGGTTCTCCTTCCTGTCAGGAGGCCTGGGGTTCGGCGGCCTGTTCCATCAGGGGGGCATCGTCTCCGCCCACCAGGGACTGACCGTCTCTCCCGGAGCCTGGGGCAGCGACGAACAACTGATCCTGGCCCAAGCCGGGGAGGGGATCCTGCCCCGGGAGGCCATGAGCCGGCTGGGGGAGAAAAATTTCGAAGCCCTGCGGTCCGGACGGCTCGATCTGTCGTCCCCGGGAGCCGCTCCCCGCTACAGCTTCTCCATCCAGGTGCAGAGCCTGGATGCCGCGGGTGTAAACCGACTGGACTGGGGCCGCCTGGTGCAACGCCAGATCCTCCCTTTGCTCCAGAAAGAAACTGACCGCCGCTGGTAAAGAGGTGCCCATGGCCAACGCCAAAATGGAATGGACCCCGGTGGGGGGCAGCCGCCAGAGCTATACCCTGCCGGTCAACTTCTCCTGGGATTATCAGGAACTGGTCCAGGATGAGACCGACCGGGAACGGGCCCTGGACGGTACCCTGAGGAGCTATTCCCGGGGCATGAAACAGCGCTGGGTGATGAAGTTCCAATATATCTCCACGGCCCAGAAGGACCGGCTCACCGCCATCAAACAGGCGCAGACGGATATCGATTTCTATCGGGACGCGGCCGGCGCCAAGACCTTTACCGGCGCCTGGACCAGCGACCTGGATTTTCGGGAAACCGGGCCCGGCTTGTGGTCCGGGAGTATGGTGTTGGAAGAGGTGTGATTTTGGAGAAGCTGTCACCAATCAGCTTTCAGCGGTCAGCTTAAAGAATTGGCCTTTTTTCTTTATCTGCAGGCTGATAGGCAACAGCCCTGCTGCCCCACAGGTTGATTAATGAGAGACACCAGCAGCGCATATCTGCAGGAGGAAGCCCGCGACCGTGGGGCCAGGCCCCGGGTGAGGGCGGTGCTTTACCCTTTTGACCTGGATTACGGCCTGGCTGCCGGCTCCGGGGAATTTATCCATACGGCTTATGGGGGTGAGCCGGGGAAGCTGGCGCTGGTAGAAGGTACTTACAGCGCCGCGTCCTGGACCTCCCCGGTTTTGCATACCTTTTCCCCCTACCTCAATCTGGTGGCGCCCTTCTGGGATGACCAGGCCGAACCGATGGAAGCCCGGGTGTATTTGCGGACTGCGGCCAGCGCCGGGGAAGTCGGCAGCGCCACTTATCTGCCTTTGACTCAGGGTGGAGAGTACCCGCTGCTGCCCTATTTTCAGGTCAAGGTGGAGTTCACGGAAACCCAGGAGCAGAGCGAAGTTCCCGGTTATTTGGCCAACCTCCGCTTTGAAGGACGTCTGAATCTGCCGGAAGGGGAGATCCTGGACCCTGGTGCGGTGCGGGTAGAGTTGGCCCGGGATTTTAGCGAGCTGCGGACCGGGGACCTCACCCTGGTCCTGGACAACCGCCGGGGGCAATGGCTGGCGGGCGCGGAAAATTCCTATCTCCTGGGTCTGCCCTGGAGTCAAAAAAAGCTGGCTCTCTATCACGGCTGGGAACTTGCCACTGGCCAGGTGGAGTGGCAGTTGGCCTATCAAGGGGAGTTGGAAAGCCTGGCCGGCATGGCCCACACCTGGAGTGGCGAACACCGGGTGAGTCTGGAAAGCCGGGATTGGGTGGCGGCCCGGCTGCAAACCCTCCTGGGCGCTCCCGCCCTGGACGGAGTGAGGCAGCCTTTTATGCGGGGACCTTACCGGGCCAAGGCGGAGCTTGCGGAGACGGTCGACGCCCAGGTGGGCGCGCCGGTGAAAAGCGGCTCCGGCGGCGCGGTCTTGAAGGTGATCGGCACTTACCGGGGTGATTATGTCCAGGATTATCTCCTGCAGGCTGAGGGCAGCGGCGAGGTGGGCGCGGTCACCTTCCGCTGGTCGGTGAACCAGGGGCAAAGCTGGCGGGAAACCGGCCGCGCCACCGTCTGCGCCGAGAACCCGGTGGCATTGGAGAACGGCCTGGCAGTCTATTGGGAGTCCGGCTCCGGCACCGATCTGGCGGCCGGGGATCGCTGGACCTTCACGGCCCAGCCGGCGGTTTACCGCTATCAGGTTTACGGCAGCCCCTTTGCGGCCATGACCACGGTTTTTCTCAACGGCGCCGAGACCCAGGACCGGGTGGCGGCAGATCCGGCAACGGGTGTCATCACCATCACCGGCCGCTCCGCGCAGGTGGAGGCCCGGGTGCTAAAGGACGCCACCACCCATCCGGTGGATATCATCAGCGATATCCTGGACCAGGTGGGACTCGGCTCGGCCAGGCAGCAGGATACCTTTGACCTGGCCAAAAGCCTCACCCCCAGCTACGCCATCGGCGTCTGCTTTGAGAATGTGACTGCGGCCCAGGCCCTCCGGGAAATCCTGAAGCGCTGCCTCTATGACTTCTGGGTGGACTTCGGAGAGATCAGGATCAAGGCCTATTTGGGGGAAGATTGAATTATTCTTGCATTTTGGCGGCGTTGCGTCTTTGCGTGAGGAAAAATTTCACGCAAAGACGCTAAGGCGCAAAGCAAGGCGCAAAGGAGCATTGATGACGCGCATCCAGTGGGCCCGGGCGTCCCAGTTCAACTGGGTCTTCGACAACATGGGGGGGACACCCCTGCAAGAAGTAGCCGCGGGTAACTGGAGCGGCGCCACCGCTCTGGTGCAGGCGGATGGCCGGATCACCATCGCCAGCCCCAACCCGGGCGGCGGCCAGGTCCTTCTGGTCCGGGGGGTGTGGCCGGCCGCCACCGGGTTCCCCTGGGAAGGGTTCTGGGCCGAGCCCGTGTCCGGCGATCTCACCAACTATTACCTGGGAGGCTCTTTCACCAACCAGGGGAGCGCCACGGTCATCACCCTGGGGACTTCGCTGCCGCCGGGCACGTCGGTCCAGGTCTATTACCTCTATCTTACCGGCGAAAAGGCGGCCCAATATGAGCCCCTGAACAACTACCCCTGCGTGCGCCGGGCCTACCGCGCCCGGGACGACTACACCTATGATTTCGCGGTGGACCGGATCCTGGACCTCATGGTTTTCCTGCACCTGGCGGGCCGGGAACAAGGCCGGGACCTGCAGCCCCTCATTAAATTTCTTTGGGACGCCTTTTATCCCCGGGAGGAAAGCCACACTTCGCCCCTGGTTTTTGACTCCTTTGAGCGCCAGGCCTGGAACCGGGGCGCGTATTTGCTCTACCGGGAGGCCACTGCCGGAGTGAGCGCGTTCCAGGTTTTTGCCATTGAACAGTCCCCAGGCTCCTCCACCCGGGAGCTGCACCTCCGGGCGGTGTTGCCCGGCGTCCAGGATGCGGCCTGGTGCGGCTACGGCCTGGATTGGTCCTTGACGCCCGCGCCTTTCAATGCCATGGACCGGGTGCAGCTCAAGTTGCGGGGGCGGGGGGACACCCGGCGAGTCCATAATCTTACCAAAGTGGGAAGCGGCAGCGCCAGCCTGGTCATTGCCGGGGATTACGACCGCCAGGAAAGGCGGAAGTTCGTGGTGCAGATGGAAACCGGCGGGGAAGTGGGCCAGGCCGCCTGCCGTTGGTCCCGGGATGGGGGCGCCACCTGGGAAGCCAGCGGGGTGATCACCGGGGACCGGGACCACCCCGTGGACTTGTGGGGCGGCGTCCAGGTATATTGGGAAGGCGGGAGCGGCACCGACCTGGTGGCTGGTGACGCCTGGGCGTTTTGGGGCGGCGACCCGGCCGTGCACCCCCGCCGTCTTCTGGTGTCTTTGAATGACTCTGCAGACGCGGACCCGGACCCCTGGGGGCCGCAGCATGTGTACGTCCACGCCCTGCCGGACCGCTATACCGAGACCACCGCCTTTGAGATTGCCTTCCACCAGTTCTGGCGCCGGGATAATATCATCGACGATGGCGACCGGGTGCGGGCCATGTGGGGCGGCTGGTACTCCGCCGCGCCGGATGACAGCGACATCACCATCGGCGATTGGGAAGAAACCCTGGTCTTATTCGGGGATACTTTCTATACCCAGCGGCTCATCACCTGGGACCTCTCTCCCTTTGTCACCGCCTGGGGCGCGTGGGTGGGTATCGACCCCCAGCGCTGCAATTCCACCGGGCAGACCAACGTCAATTTTCTCATCAAGCCGGTGGTTTCCGGGGCTAACTACCTGAACCTGCGGGTCAAGGTCAAAGATGCCCAGGGCAGCTATTTTTATAAGGACGCGACCGTCCAGGTCAATTCCTGGCAGCGGGTCACAGTGAACCTGGGGGAGATGGGCCTGGAGTCCGGGACCTCACCTCTGACCCACCCCCTTCAGATAGTGGATCTGGGCCTCGCGGCCGCGCCTCCCAGCAACGGGGCTTTTTATCTGACGGACCTCAAGTTCGGGGACCATCTCACCTTTGCCGGGGCCTCGCGCCTGCGGCTCCTGGAATTCAAGATGGAGCAGCAGGGTCTGCCGGACCACGAATGGTGGCTGGATGAGGTGGGTCTGAATCTGGAGGCCGGGGACCCCTACCCCTTTACCCCCCGGCTGGCCATCTCCCTCACCCCGTATGGCCGGAATCCCTGGCGGGGCCCTACCCTGGTGCATTACGCCCAACCCCTGGCCCCCTATTTAGTGGGAGCCCTGAACCTATGCCAGAACTACCTCAATCTGCACCGGGACGCGCAGGATGAATTCCAGGGCCGCTATGGCGGGGTCAAAGGCCCGATGCTGCCGGTGCACACCCGCAATGACGTGGAAAACATCGCCCTGTGCGGCGAGGAGGACTTCACCGGCTTTTCCTGGTGGCCCAAGTACCGCCATTACGGCCTGGTGAGCGGGGCCTGGCACTTCAACGGCGCGCTCACCGACGCCTCCGGCCACAGCCACACCCTGGGGTGGAGCAGCGGCTCCCCCGCTTACGTCCCCGGAGTCTGCCAGCCGGGGAATACCGCGGTCAGTTTTGACGGCGCGGCCCATGCCAGCCTGGCCAGCAACTCCCTGTTGGAGCCGGGCCTTAACCCCTTTTCCCTGACCCTGATTATTAAGGGCTCGCCTCAAGGAAGCGCCTGGTGCTGGCTGGTGGACAAAATGGGGACGGACGGCTGGGTCATCCAGACCAAGGAGGCCGGAAGCACGGCCTTGCAGCTCCGGGTGACCACCAGCGCCGGAGACTCCTTCGCCGACATCCCCGGGGTCCTGGACGGCGACTGGCATATGGTCACCTGGATGATAGCCCCGGGCGAAAGCAAGATCTACAAAGTCAAAGAAGGCGTTCTTCTGGGTAACGATAACCTGGCCGCGGGCAACGGCCTGACCAACACCGCTTATCTCAACCTCGGCTCCTACGGGGTCTTCTCCCTGGACTACTTCAAGTATGAGCGCCGGGTGCTGCCGCCGGAGGAATACGCAAACGCCTGGGCCATCGTCCAGGGCACGGTTAACGGCAGCGCTTATCCGGAGGTGGGCGGCGGCCTGGGGCAATACTGGGCTTTTATGCGCCTGGCCCAGTATTATTTCGTCAGCAATGACCCCCAGACCTGGGCCATTTTGGATAATTGGCTTAGCTGGTCGGATATTTTTGTGCAGGCTGACGGCCCCGGCTGGAAATTCCCCCAGGTTTTTTCTGAATACGGCTTCCTTTATGGCTCCCCTTATGACCCGGGCATGGCCGCGTCCCTGGTGTTGGGCTGTCTTTATGTTTATCTGCGTAACGGCGATGCCCGAGCCGGCCTTTGGGCCCGGCGTCTCCTGGACGATCTCCGGGAAAACCGGATGGACCAGGAATTCGGCGGTTATAAAAGCGATTACCATTACGCCTGGCTCCACGGCCTGGTACTCCAGGCCTTCGGCCTGGCGGTAAACGGGGCTGCGGGCCAGGCCTACCCCTTTCCCTCCACCGCTCAGGATGCGGCCCATTTTGACGCCCTCATTTCCTGGACTTTCAGCCATGCCGGGGACGGGAAGCCCAATGTCCTCAACTCCGACCTCATTCCTTTCACGATCAGCGAGGCCGCGGACGTCTGGGACTATGTCCCCAACTACCTGTGCCTGGCGCAGATGGGCTCCCTGGAGGGCGTGGTGTGCATGTTGGGTGGGGCCCTGGAGTACGCCAAACGCCAGGGGGATTGGTCCTGGTGGCAGCGCCTCCTTTACTTTATTCTCCTGGATAATCTGGTGGAGCTGCCCGCCGGGCAGATCCGTTCCCTGACCTTGAGCTACGACCTGGAGGGGGTGAAGAACCTGGTGCGCCTGCGTTATGCCGACTACAACCAGGACAACAGCCAGTACGCCGAAGCCCGGGACGCCGCCGCCATTGCGGCCTGGGGCGAACAGGCCGTGGACCTGGATTGCCGCTATGGCGGGCCGGTGGTCATGGAAAACCCCGAAGTCGCCCAACTCTTGGCCTCCCGGCTGCTGCAGCGCCTGGCCAACCCCTGGCAACTGGCGGCCGCGGAGACCTGGCTGGAAGGCGCCCGGATTGAGCTGGGAGACACGGTAGCGGTGTCCTCGGACTTCCACCGCCTGGAACGGGAAGAATTTTGGGTTACCGGTAAAGACCTGGACCTGGGGCGCCGCACCACCCACCTGAGCCTGGCCCGCATCTTGAACCCCGCGGCTGCCTGGGCCGTGGATCAATCCGGCAGCGACTACGATGATTATGCCATAGACCAGGGCAGCTCTTATGACGCCAACTGGCAATATCGGACCTATGGAGGGTAGCTTGGGGCGAGGGAGCATCTTCAGTAATCAGTGATCAGTGCAGTGATCAATTAGTCTATTGCTTCTAGTGTGACGTCCCAGAAATAAGTTACAAAATATCACCTATGAATATGCCCAATATTATTCCCTCTCCCCTCGGGGGAGAGGGTTAGGGTGAGGGGAGCGACTTTGGCTAAGTGGCGGTAATCAGCCAAAAGACGCCACCCCCACCCCGACCCTCCCCCCTCGAAGGGGGAAGGAGAAAGACGACCCAAGTTATGCGAGGAATTCCTGGGACGCCACACTATCGACTGATTACTGGCCACTTACCACTAATCACTTTTCCCCTGGCCCTTACCTCGACAATCTCTAGAA
Organism: Deltaproteobacteria bacterium; assembly: GCA_021817645.1. Taxonomy (GTDB): domain Bacteria; phylum Desulfobacterota; class Desulfobaccia; order Desulfobaccales; family 0-14-0-80-60-11; genus SURF-52. Next base: position 1,785 of record JAKAGH010000115.1, on the reverse strand, counting down.
AGCGAGGATAATCCATGTCCTTGATTCATCTCCCGCAAAGCAAATGGGGCAGCGGCACGGGCCGCCAGGTCATTTTAAAAACGGACTTCGAGAAGATCGAGCAGGCGGTGCTGGAAGGTTTCCAGATGGCCCTGGCCCCGCCCCTGGAGTATGTGGACGCGGCCAATCTCCGGGTCAATGCCCTGGCCGACTGCAAAGCCCGGGTCATGCTTTGCGGCTTCCCTTCCCCGCTGCACCCGGGGCAATGGGTCTCAGGCGGCCTGGCGGACGGCCGCTACCGGGAAAACTCCGAGGCCCTGGTGCTGAATTTTGCCACCGCCGGCAGCCTCTGGGGCACAGAGAAGGCCAATCAATGGTACTGCGTGTTCGCGTTGGCGGGTGCGGCCGACACCTGTTTCAGCCTCAAGGCCATGCCGGTAATGCGGGTTTCTTCCCAGGCGGCGCAGAGCATCTATTTGCGCAATAACGGCAATTCCGGGGATATCGGCTACGGTTGCAGTGCCAATGAGTTGGCGGACGGCAAAATCCTGGTGCTCAGCGGCGCGTCCCGGGGCCTGGTGCGCCTCATCACCGCCAACAACAGCGATAACGGCAGTGCCGGCACCATCACCTATGAGGGCAGCGCCTTGACGCTGGCCCCGGGGGACTGGTTCCTGGCCCTGCCCCACACCAATTTTCGCTGCCTGGGGATGGTCTTGAACGGCAGCGACAGCAACCTGGTGCCCTTTTTCCAGGAAGGCGGCCGCTTCACCTACTTTACTCCCCGCCAGGCGGCCAGCGGCGCGATCAACGGCAACACCTTATTCGATCTGGGGCTCATGGTGCCGCCCACGGCCCGGGTGCTTCAGGGTTATGCCGCCGCGGCCGCGGGCGCGGACCTGAAACTGGCCATGTCCTATGATGGCGGCAATCCGGCTTTGGTTCTCCATGGTCCGCCGCCCTCCGGGGATTTCCAGGGAGTGCGGGGGGCGCTGCCCTTCCGTTGCCGCGTTCTCGAAGGCAGCCGCATTTACCTCAACAATGAAAACACCGCCAATCAGATGGTGAAAGTTACGGGCTGGGAGGAGTGAGAAGATGCTGGCAGGAAAAAAGACTTACATCAGTGCGGCGCTGCTGGCCCTGGCCACCTTTGCCAGGACCATGGGCTGGATTGACCAGAGTCAATTCGACATGATCATGGGACTGGCCGGCGCCATGGGTCTGGCAGCCCTCCGGGCCGGAGTGGCCAAGTCTTAAAGGCAGTTTTCAGTTTTTGGCTGGTTAAAATGGTGGGAGGAAGTTGAAGCATGTACTTCCAGGACCTGGGGGAACATACCAACACTCTGGTCTCCCTGATGGGCCTTTTCGCGGGGGTGAGCGCTTTTCTCCTCTGGCGGCTGCTGACCCGCATGGAAAAGAAACTGGACGAGCTCCACCGGCTCTGCTGCGACTGCCGCCAGGAACTGGGGGAGCGCTTTATCTGCCGTTACGAACATGAAGGGGAACACCAGGATCTATGGCAGGCCGTAAACCATCACGCCCACGACCTGCGGGGGCGGGTGGTGAGATAAGTAAGCGGTGAGAAGTGAGCAGTAAGCAGTAAAAAACCGTTCGAACGATTTAGTCGTTACTGCTCACTGCTTACTGCTTACTGCTCACTTCTGATCATCCCCCCAAATAGGCCTCTTGCACCCGGGGGTGGTTCTTCAGTTCGCGGCCGGGGCCTGAGAGAGAGATTTCTCCGGTCTCCAGGATATAGGCGCGGTGGGCCACCTCCAGGGCCAGGTTGGCGTTTTGCTCCACCAG
>JAKAGH010000114.1 GCA_021817645.1 Deltaproteobacteria bacterium | reverse complement strand
AGTGTAGCCACCATCACCTTCATCAACGCCAATGCCGCAGGCTTCTCTCCCGATGAGGGTTTTCGTGTCTCCAAACACGCCGCGGCCATTATGGCCAATACCGATGGGGCCTTTATCCCCGCGGCAATGGAGACCCTAAAAACCCATCCTACCTCTTGGAGCTATCTGAAACTATTGGGGAGTAAATTCGCGGCGGTCTGGAACTGGTATGAGGTGCCCAATAACCAGAATTTCTATTACTTCCGGCTGCACTCCCGCATTTTACGCGATCTGCCCGTCACCTTCCTGATTCTGGCCCCCCTCTCCCTGGTGGGATTGGCCCTGGCTGCAGGCGGGCGCCTCCGTTGTGGGCCCCTGTACCTGGCGGTGGCCGCCAACCTGGGCTCTTTGCTGCTCGCCGATGTCTTCTCCCGGCTGCGGATTCCCTTGGTGGCTTTACTGATTCCCTTTGCAGCTCTGACCGCGGTCCGCATCCTGGAGTGGCTGCGGGCCGGTCGGGCGGGCAGAGCCGCGGCCGCCATCGCCGCAGTGCTCCTCCTTTCTTTATGGACGATGCGGCCGTTGCCGGACCAACGTCCGCTCATCCGCGGGGTGGACTATTGCGTGCCTTATGGGGCGTATTACTATCCGCTGGCGGAAAAGGCCATGAAAGAAGGCGACTGGCCCCGGGTCGCGGACATTTTAGGGGGATCGCTGCAATATGAACCCGCGGTGGTCAAGGAGATGGGGGTGGCCCGGCCCCCGAGAAATGAGGATGAAACTCTGCTCGCGGGCTTTTTCGCCCGGGTGCATCAACAATATGCCCAGGCGCTGCTGCTGGCCGGACGCCAGGACGCGGCCCTGGAGCAAGCGGAGCGCGCCGCGGCCTTGAGGCAGGCGGGCAAGGTCGAGTTCCCGCCTTAATGAAAAGTACCGGTAAGGCTTATTTCTCCGTCACCCAGCCGAGCATCATCCTCACCGCGACTCACATGGCTTTGGGCAGCTCGGGAGGTTCCTCCTTAGGGGCCTGCTTTTTGGGAACCCGGCGCCGGGGGGTCGACCGGGGATACTCGAAAGGAGCGGAAGACAGATAGCGGGGCGGCACCCAGCCAACCTTGCTGGTCTGCAGAACCCGCACCTGGGCCCAACCGCTGGCGCCAACTCCCAACATTTCCACCGCCTCATTGAAACGCAAGGTCCCGAGGACATTGGAGTTGGAGGTGGGCTCATTGTAGAGAGTAATGCTGCTTCGATTAACATAGTAGGTGGACTTCGGCTGAGTGCGCAAATCCGGGCTGTAACTGAGCAAGTCACTGAGCATCCAGCCTATTCCCTCCCGGTCCACAAAACGAACCCTGGCCCAGCCCGCGGGCGTTTTCTCCAGGATTTCCACCCGCTCCCCCTGGTAAGCCGTCAACAAGGTATCGCACGCCGGAGAAGCACAGGTGCGCAAGGGCACCGAGCTGGGGATGATGTAATAATGGCCGGAAAAGGCATGGGCCGGGGGGCCGCCCAGCCCCAAAAGCAGCGGACTCAGCAACACGAGGATAAGCACGGTACTAGGTTTCATAAATTCTCCTCCAATTCCTCTCCCACTGCCGCTTCCAAGACCAAAAAGCAGGGAGGGTGGGTGCTCGCACCTCAAATCGGTCTCAAAAGCACAATAATCATCCTGGATTGCCAATGCAATCCTGAAGCGCAGAGCACACCCCCCTTGCCAACGGGGAAAAATGGTGCGTGAGACGCACCCGGCATTAATTTTTCTGGTTTTAGGTGACACCCGGGGACATGCGCGGCTCGTTTCCAGGTAGCACCTGGAAACGATGGCAGGAGGCGAAGCTGGAGAGAGTTCAGGTCAAACCTGACCCAGGTTGCTAAGGTTCCAACACCACTTTTAAGGATTCCTTAGCTTCGGCCACAATTTTGAAGGCTGCCTGGATTTGGGTCAACGGCAGGGTCTGAGTAATGGTGTCTTTAACATTGATTCTTTTGGCGGCAATGAGGGCCAGGGCTTCTTCCAGATCAGCCGGCGCGGCGCCGTAGGAGGTGGTCACGGTGAGTTCGTTGCGCCAAAAATCCGGAACGGGGACGGCAATATCCTGGTTGGGGATGGCAAAGAACATGACGATCCCCGCTTTATCGACACAACGGAAGGCTTGCTCCACCGCGGCGTAAGCGCCGGTGCAGACGATGACCCTTTCCGCCTTCAGCTGCAGGTCCTGAGCCGCGTGCACCACTGCGTCGGCCCCGAACTCTTTGGCTTTTTGCAGGCGATACTCATTAATGTCGGTGGCCACTACCCGGGCGCCGGTTAATTTGGCCAGTTGAATATTCAGGATGCCGGAGATGCCGCAGCCCAGGATCAAGACGGTGTGCTCCGGCCGAATATCAATCAGCCGCAGCCCTCTCACGCCGCAGGCCAGGGGTTCGATCATGGTGCCTTCAAGATAGGATACCTGCTCCGGCAAGACATACACCCCGTAATCCACATTGATCTGAGGCACCCGGACGAATTCACTGTAGCCGCCGGGATCATAGTTGCCCCGGTGCAGGGTATCGCAGGCCGTGTGCTTGCCGGCCCGGCAGTATTTGCAGTCATTGCAGGGCACGTGATGGCTGACAAAGACTCGCTGGCCCGGTTGGTATTGGTCAGATTTGGATTCAACCACCTCTCCGGCGATCTCATGGCCCAAAATCCGGGGAGCTTTCTGAATCCGGTACCATTCCATGACATCCGTGCCGCAAATGCCGCTGGCCCGGACCTTGACCAAAATCTCCCCCGGCCCGATTTTGGGGATGGGGAGTTCCTCGATGCGGATATCGTGGTTGTTGTAGTACTTGGCGACCAGCATGGGGATGACTTATCACTCCGTGGGCAGAGGAAATGGCCTACGATCTTTAACCTAAATGATTTTTACTGAAAATTTTTATCCTTAGGTAGGGGCAGAGCCTGTAGGCACAGGAGGGCACAGCAAGCTGCGCCCCTACGACTCAGGCGGCTTGCTTTTTTCCTTTGGTGCTTTTGAGGATCTCGTGGGCCTGGGCGACGGTAGCCTGATCATGCACAACGGCCCTTAAGGCTTTGGCCATGGCCACGGGATGCGGACTTTGCCAAACGTTTCGGCCCAGGTTGATGCCGGCTGCACCCTTCGAAATGCCGTCATGCACAAACTCCAGGACCTCAAGTTCCGTCTCGCATTTGGGTCCGCCGGCCATAATCACTGGCACCGGGCAGCCGTTCACCACTTTTTCAAAATGTTCTTCACACCAATAGGTCTTCACCACTCTGGCGCCCAGTTCCGCAGCGATACGGCAGCAGAGGGACAGGTAGCGGGCTTCACGTTTTTCCAGTTCCCGGCCCACTGCGGTTACGGCCATTACCGGGATGCCGTAATCCTCGCATTGATTGACGATGGTGGCCAGGTTCTGCAGCGACTGCCTTTCATAGTGGCTGCCGATAAAGACCGAGATGCCCACCGCCGCGGCGTTCACCCGGATAATTTCGGTAATGGAGGTGGTGAGCTCCTCATTGGCCAAATCCTCGCCCACCATGCTGGTGCAGCCGGAGACTCTGAGGACAATGGGTTTAGCGGTGAGGGGATCGAGGGCCGCCCGCAATACCCCCCGGGTGCAGAAGATGGCATCCACATGCGGCAGCAGCGGCTTTACCGTTTCCCCCGGCCTCTCCAGACTCCGGGTCGGCCCTTGAAAATAACCATGGTCAATGGGCATAAAGAAACATCTGCCACCGGGCATCAACTGGTTTAAACGGTTTTTCATTCCCCAATTCATGTTTCCGTCTCCTGAATACAGTTTTCGATTATCAGGTTTTAGTTTTCGGTTAAATGGAGAAAAAATGTCAAGGAGTTTCTATCGGCAAATTGCCTGGGAGATTAAGACTGGCATCCCCAGAATTATTTCGGGCGGACGAGCAAATAGCCTTTATTAATCAGCCAGTGATGAAATTGATAAGTGGTATAGCGGCAATCGGACTTGCAAGTCTGTCTGATTCCTTCATAACTATCTGAGCCTTCCTGGTGTCTGTTCAAATCCATCTGCACCGGGCAGCGGACATCCTGACAAAATTCCCGGCGTTGATAATCAATGTAGCCATCGATGGACATCTACCACCTCCGCAACGCCCGCAAACGCATATTTTCGTGTGGTATGCACCCGGTCCGTAAGGGCGAGCGCCTTCGCCGCCACTTAAAAATCTACCCCAGGAAGCAAACGGCATTATAGGAAAGCGGTTCTTTCTTCCCGGATCTCCGCCCCAGGCCCGATTATCTTCTCTGCCCCGGCGGCAGAGAACGGAGGCGTTCGATCTCGGCCATTTCCAGCTCAATAAATTCATCCCGGGGGTAGTCCATTCTCAGGGCCCGGGTAACTCGGTGGATGGAAATCATCAAGGGCGGTCCCTGATACATGTTTTCCCAGGTAATGTGCACAGTGTCGGTTTCCTCTTCAAAGTGCACGCCGCGCCAGGCCCCGAAGACCTGATCGAACTCCAGTTCATAGAGTTCTTCCCAGGCCTGGTTCATAAGTTCGATCACCTCGGCTTCTTCCAACCGCCGGTCCCAATAGTAGAGAGAGTAATCTTTCATAAGAAATTACCGCTGATGGCAAAAAGATAGGGGCGCCGGCGACGCCGACGCCCCGGTTTGGCGTTTAGTTTATCCTACTTTTTCTTTTCTTGGAAGTATTTGCAGTCCTTGGGGGCAGTAAAAGCCCCCGGCCGCGCTTCCTTGAAGATGCCCAGCAGGAAGGGATATTCAATGGCCCGGCAGTGACCGTATAACACCTTGGAAATCTGCGGGTCGTAGGTATATTTGACGTTTTTACATTCGTCGCAGAGAATCGCCATATTGAGGATTCCTCCTATCTTCCGAGTTACGGCTGTTACCAGGATTTACCGTATTTCCGTTGGGCGGTGATACGCTTCCAGCAGCTCCCATCCAGGTCTTCCGGGGTGAGCTGGGTGCAAGCGCAGAGCTTGCCCCGGGCCGATACGGTGGTGTTCTTGGGCTTGCCCAGGAAGGTGACGTTGGCAAAAGGCGGCGCCGAGGTCTTGCCTTCCCCGGACAAGGGCTTCAGGTCCGGAGTCTCGGCATAACCGGGCAGGATAAATTCCGTGCCCCGGCCTGCTTCCGGCTCCACCACCCGCTGACCGTTTTCCCATTCCGCGTAATAGAGGACATCACAACCGGCGCACTTGAAGTTGCCGGAATAATCCCAGTAGCTGTAGGGATCTAAGAAGTTACGCGCCTTGCACTTCGGGCAATCGTAAAACAACGAGACCTTGAATTCAGTCATATCGAGTCATTCCTCCCAATAGATAGAGGTGCGACTTTAGGGGCCGGGAAAATCCCGTCCCCACCGTCCGTCGGCTAGATGATTTCCTTGGCTTCAAACTCCCGGATCTGATCCGCACTGAAGCCGCAGACCCGCTGGTAGATCTCCTCGTTATCGGAGCCCACCGGGCGATGCACGTGCTTTAAGCGCGGCGGTGACTCACTCATCTTGTACATGGTTTTCTGGGTGAAAACATCGCCGTAGTACGGGTCGTCATACCAGCCCAGGGAGCCCCTCTCCAGGAAGTGATCGCAATTGGCCGCTTCCCGGATGGTGAGCAGAGGCTGGTTGACCAGGCCGGCGCCGGTGAAGATCCGGGCCGCCTCTTCCTTGTTCTTGTCCTTCAGGAACTCCTCGATGGCCGGGTAGATCTCTTCCTGGGCCCGAGCCTCCACCCGGTCGTCGTGGGTGGCGTACTTCTTGGCCAGGTCGGGACGGCCGACGAGGTTCATCAGCTTGGCAAAGTCCTCGTCAGTGTATGCGCCTACATAGATGTAGCCTTCTTCTTTCTCCGCGGGATGGTCCGAATGGGGATAGGAAGAGAGGCCGCAGGCGCAGATGCCGTTGACGCAGATCTCGGTGTCCCAGTTGCCCCAACGCATACGGACGATGCCGTTGCGGCCCCACAGGGGCAGAGCATATTCGGTGTAACGGGTGGAACCTTGCACCTGGGAGCACTCGAAGTAGTTGCCCAGGTTGGACACCGTGTCCCGCCAGTAGAGGCCGGCCAGCATGGCGGTGGAGACCAGCATGCCGATGGAGTAGTCCATGATCCAGGTGGTGTGCTTGCTGGGGAAGCCGGCGCTGGCTCTCCCGGCCCGGTGGCCGGTGAAGGAGAAGACGCCGCCCTTGGCCTGTCCCAGGATGTCGTAGGAAGCCCAGTTCCGGCCGGGGCCGAAGCCGCCGAAGCCGCCGCACCAGGCCAGGACGATTCTGGGGTTCACCTCTTTGCAGGCGCCGTAGCCGATCTTCCAGCGGTCGAAGGTGCCGGGCCGATAGTTCCAGACCATGAAGTCGGACTTCTGGACCAGGCCGTAGAAGATCTCCTTGGCTTCCGGTTTGCGGTAATCCAGGGTGACGTGGTATTCATTATGGTTGGCGCCCTGGAAGGCAGGCGAGGTGCCGCGGCCCGGGTTCCAGCGGGAGACCGGGTAGAACCAGGACTCGTTGTAAGGCGAGCAGTGACGCATGGGCTCACCCAAGCGGGGCACCTCGATCTTGATGACTTCCGCGCCCAGCTCGCCCAGGTAGGCGGCCGCGGCCGGTCCCAGGATGTACTGGGTGCAGGACAGCCCCCGATAGCCCTTCAGGCTTTCGGGTTTCTCTGCAAGCGTGTCTTTGTTGAATATAGTTTTACAATATTCCTCAAAGGGCAGTTTATCCAAGTGTTCGGTCATATTTCCTAACCCCCTCTATTAAATGAGCCCTTTGGCAAACAGCTCATTCAACTTGTCGGTGTCGAAGCCCAGAAGCTTGCGGTACACGTCGCTGTTGTCATAACCCACGGGGCGGCCCAGGTCTTTGACCCGGCCCGGGGTCCGGTGGCCATAGAACACGGAGCCGCAGAACAGCACCTTGCCGTAGTGGCCCGTCTCGATGGCCCGCACCATACCGCGGTATTTGTAGTGGGGCTCTTCCGCGACTTCGTCGATGAAGGAGACGCCGCCCGCGGCCACTTCCTCTTCCAGCAACTTGGCCCGGCACTCTTCCCGGGTCCAGTCCTTCATCCAGTCGGTGAGGCAGACGCAGGTCTTAACTTGCTGGTCGTGGCCGACCCGGTCGATGACCACCCGCAGGGTGGGCTCATCCAGGATCATGTCTTCCAGTTCGGGGCGGTCTTTGCCCACGGTTTTCCAGATACGGTACCACAGCCGGTCATGGCCGCCGCCCACCATCATGTAGCCGTCTTTGCAGGGGTTGACCGAATAGATGTTGATGGCCAGGTCCCAGTTGCCGTAACGGGGCTTACTGGAGCCGTCCATGCCGTACCATCCCCAGGCATAATCATGGATGCGGGCGTGGGCTTCCGCCGAGGTCACCTCGATGAACTGGCCTTTGCCGGATTTCTCCCGGTAGATCAGGGCAGCGATGGTGCCGTGGGCCGTGAGGTTGCCGCAGAGGATGTCGTCAGACCGCTCGCCGGAGCGGATGGGGGTGCCGCCAAAGGACTTGGGCAGCCCGGTGGCATGGCACCAGCCGGAGGAGCAGGGGGAAGAAGGATAGAGTTCGCCCGGCTTATCCGTCAAGGGGCCCCACTGGCCTTTCTGGCCGTTCCAGACATAGATCAGGCGGGGGTTGATCTTGGAGAGCTGGCGGTAGCCGATGCCCCAGGCGTCGAACTGCCCGGGGGCATAGTTCTCGATGAGCACGTCGGCGTGTACTACCAGCTTTTTCAGGATTTCCCGGCCTTCCGGTTTGGTCAGGTCCAGGGTGATGGACTGCTTGTTGCGGCACTCGTGCAGGAAGCCGCCGCCGCAGAGATCGCCGTTGACGTTGTCTTTGAACATGTAGCGCTTGCGGCCGAAGGCCGTCAGCTTACGGATGGGGGAGCCACCGGGGGGCTCAACCATGATGACGTTGGCGCCCAGTTCCGACAGGTAGGCGCCACCGAACATGGAGTTGACCTGGAGGCCGCCATGGCCGCATTCCAGGACCCGGATTTGTCCCAGGGCCTCGGGCTTGGCCATCTCATGCTTGGGATGGAGCCAGCCCTCGAAGACCGTGGAGATTTCCCGGGACGCCTCGGTACAGATCTTCGGATCATATACTTCTTCAAAAGTGGGAATTGGGGTTAGAGGCCACAGTAATGGTGCTTCTTGAACCTCTTTTTTCAGATCGGACATTCAGATTCCTCCTTCAAACGGTTGATTCGAAATGGCCAATGGAAACTCTGTCCGCAAATGTTGCCAGTGATTCTTTGGGTCTTCACCCCCTTTCAACAAGATTCTGGTTCGCAACAGGAGCCAGGCGTAATGGTGTCCCGGCCTTTGGGAACGGTCCGGGCATGTTTTTTCCTTTGGTTTAGGTCCCCAGGATCATAAAGCTAAATTTGTGCCAAATATCCCAAATTCCGGGTTAAAAAAAAATTAAGTACAAGACCCTGGATTCCTTAAATGATTTGCCCGGATTTTTATCGCCGCCCAAAAACCAGAAAACCTAGTTTTCCTTAACTCCCGTAGTATTGGGGGAATCGGTATCAACAGCAGGGGTGATTCACCCCAGAAAAGGAAAAGGACGGTGGTCTTGGGGGAGGGATTGAGGATGATCAGACGAAAAGAGGTTTTTAGGGCGCGGGGAAATTAAGGCATTTTTGTGAAAAGAAGCACTTGTTCGCAATGACCAACCGCCGGAGAATAAAACTTAAACCTCACCCGGCCCGAAGATATTGGGGCTCCCACCAGCTCCGGAGCAGATCTATCACGTCTGCGACCCGGATAGCCTGCAGGCAGCGGTTGTCCGCACACCCCCGGTTCAGGCAGTGTTCCTGGCTACAGACTTCTTCTTTCCGGTAGAGAAAAGCGCCCCAATCCACCTGGTAGGGACCGACCCGGCGGGGGTGGTCCGCGCCCATGAGGGCGATGCTGGGCACTCCCAGGGCCAGGGCCAGGTGCAACGGCCCGCTGTCGTTGGCCACCAGCAGGCGGCAATGACTGAGGAGAGCTGCAACAGTGGGCAGCGGCAGCCGGCCGCCGGTCACCAGTGACGGTTTTGGTAAGCGGGCCGCCAGGGCCTCCGCTTCCGGCCGGTCCCGTCGGCCGCTGACAATCAGGAAAGAGGCCCCATAGGTCTTATGGAGATAATCGCCCAGGGCCGCGAAGGATTCCCGGGGCCACCATTTATAGGACCCGGAACCGGTGGGGTGGAAGGCCACTAATAGGGGGGGCATTTTCCCGAAGTGCCTGGATAAAAGGTCCGCGGCCCGTTCCGGCTCACCCGGGGGCAGAAAGAGCTGCATGCTCTTG
>JAKAGH010000113.1 GCA_021817645.1 Deltaproteobacteria bacterium | reverse complement strand
GGCTGTGCGGCATTGCCCCGGAGTATGCGGATAACTTCGGGGTGAGGCGGCGAACTTCTACGGCCACTTATCAGGCCCTGCTTACGGCCATGGGAGTGCCCTGGGAGGACCCGGAGCAGGTGTGCCGGGAAATCGCCCGGCGCCGCGGCCGCCCCTGGGCCGGGCTGGTGGATGCAGTGACCGTGGTCTTTGCTGACTCTGAGCCGCAGCGGCTGGTCGTTGCCCCCTGGACACCGACACCGGAGCCGGCCTCGATGCGGGTGCGGATGATGATCAAAAACGAGGCCGGCCAGGAATCCACCTGGGAAAGCCACCTTCCGAGTTCTCCGCCTCTGGCGCTACGAGCCGTCAATGACCATCTTTTGGGAAAGGGTTTCCGGACCCGGCTGGCGCTGCCGCTGCCTGCCGCGCTCCAACCCGGGTACTATGACCTGAGTCTGGAGGTGGCAGGAGGGGAACGGGGGAGGACACGCCTGATTGTTGCCCCTCCCCGGGCTTATGCCCCGCCCTTTTTGGCGCAAGGACAACAGGTTTGGGGACTAAATCTGCCCCTCTATGCCCTGAAAAGCGAACGTAATTGGGGAATCGGCGATTTTACCGATCTTCAGGAGGTAATGGCCTGGGCCGGAGAGTTGGGAGCCGCGTTTGTGGGAGTAAATCCCTTGCATGCCCGTTCTGCGGGGGAGCAGGTTCAGCCAAGCCCTTATTCCCCCAGCAGCCGCGTCTTCCGGGATTTTTTGTATCTGGATCTGGAAGCGGTGCCCGACTTTAGCTGCCAGGCCGCCCAGGGCCTGTGGGCCAGCCCGGAAACCCAGGCGCTGCTTCGCCGCGTCCAGGCCGCGCCTTTGGTGGATTATGCCGCGGTATTCCGCTTGAAAAGACAGATTTTGGACCTCCTGTATAAATATTTCCGGGAGCGGCACGGACCGCCGGAGCAGCCCCGGACCGCCAGGGGCCGGGAGTTCGCTCGTTTTGTGGCTGAAGGCGGGCTGGCCCTCCAGCGGTTCGGGCAATATAACGCCCTGGCGGAATTTTTCGACCACGGCGACTGGCACGGCTGGCCCCGGGAATATCAAGACCCGGAAAATCCGGCGGTGGCCGCTTTTGCCCGGGAAAACCCGGAGAGCTTCCAACTCCACCAATATCTGCAGTGGCTGGTAGCCGCCCAGTTAGAAGAGGTCCAGGCCGAAGCCCGGAAACAAGGCCTGACGTTCACACTCTATCAGGATCTGGCCCTGGGCGCGGCGGGCGCGGAAACCTGGGGGCATCCCCTGCTCTTCGCAGACGGGGCCTCCCTTGGAGCCCCCCCGGACGCGTTCAATCGCCAGGGGCAGAACTGGGGCCTGCCGGCCCTGATTCCCGGGCGGCTGCGCCAGGATGGCTACCGGTTGTTTATAGATACCCTGCGAGCCAACCTGCCCCTGGACGGCGGGTTGCGGGTGGACCACGTCCTGGGGCTCTTTCGCCTTTTTTGGATTCCTCAAGGGCAGGGGGCGGCAGAAGGGGCTTATGTGCACTACCCCAGCCGGGAACTGCTGGCCCTGCTCACCCTGGAAAGCCAGCGCCGCCGCACCCTGATCATCGGCGAAGACCTGGGCACCATGGCACCCCGCGTCCGCCGGGAACTGGCCCGTCGCGGGATTTTGTCCTACCGGGTTTTTTACTTTGAACGGACCGGGGACGGACACTTTAAGGCCCCGGCAGATTATCCCCGCCAGGCCATGGCCGCGGTCACCACCCACGATCTGCCCACCCTGGCCGGTTACTGGCAGGATGAAGACATCAAGCTCAAAAGCGCGTTGGGCCTGTACCCCCAACCCGATTTGGCGGCCACTGACACCCAAGACCGGTGCTGGGAACGGCAGCGCTTGTATGAGGCTTTGGGGCTGGAGGAGAAGGAGGGCCGGGGATCAGCAGCTGAGCCTGCCCCTGAAGCCTCTCCCTCCACCGGGGATGATGAAGGGAAGGCGATAGTGAAAAAAGCCTGTCCCGAGGAAGTGCGGTTCGGGGTCCTGGAATACCTGGCCCGCAGCCGGGCGGTCCTGCTGGAAGTGCGTCTGGAAGAGATCTTCGGGGTGCCTTTTCAACAGAATCTCCCCGGCACCACCGACCAGTACCCCAACTGGCGGCGGAAACTGCCCCTGACTGTTGAGGAGATGCGGCAGCGGCCCGAAGGCCCCCGCCTGGCCGCCAGGTTGCGAAAAAATAGGAAAGTGAGCAGTAAGCAGTGAGCAGTGAAAGCCAAAGGTATTTAAAGTCCCCCCTTTTTTTTAAAGGGGATTTACGGGGATTTCAGGAGCTTACCAAATCCCCCCTATCCCCCCTTTTTCAAAGGGGGGGATAAGAGCTGCATCTAATAATCCGGGCTCACAAGCTATTTTTTCACCAGCCCAATAGTCTTTGAACTTTGAACCTGGAACTATGCCATCGAGGTGACCATGCCTGAACCGACCTTGATCTACAATCTGTTTCCGCCCCTGGTGGGGCCCATTCCCCGTTGGGAGAAGCATCTGGAGCGCATCGCCGCCATGGGTTTCACCTGGATTTATCTGAACCCCATCCACACCCCCGGTCTTTCCGGGAGCCTCTACGCGGTCAAGGATTATTTCGGCATCAACCCATTATTTTATCCCGAAACCGGCAAGGACCCGGAGAAGGCCCTGGCCCACTTTATCAAGGAGGCAGGCCGCCGGGGCCTCCGGGTGATGCTGGACCTGGTGATTAACCACACGGCCATCGATTCCCCCCTGACTGAGCAGCACCCGGAATGGTACGCCAAAGATGAGAAGGGCGAAATCAAGCACCCCGGGGCCATTGACCCGGCGGACGCCACCAAGGTGACCGTCTGGGGCGATTTGGCGGAACTGGAGTACTGGCCGCCGCCGGACCCGGAGGGGCTGTCGCATTATTGGGATCAGGTCCTGAGCCATTATTTGCGCCTGGGCATCTTGGGCTTCCGGGCCGACGCCGCTTATAAGATCCCCGGAGATTTCTGGGAGCGCTTGATTACCGCAGCCCGCCAGTTGGAACCCCGGGCGCAGTTCTTTGCCGAGACCCTGGGCTGCCGCCTGGAGGAGTGCGGCCAACTGTCCTCCTCCGGCTTCGACTTTCTCTATAACAGCTCCAAGTGGTGGGATTTTCAGGCAGATTGGTGCCTGGAACAATACAACCGATTCCGTCACCTGGCCCCCTCCATCAGCTTTCCCGAAACCCATGACACCGACCGCCTGGCCGCGGAGGCCCACGGGGCCGTGGAGGTGGCCCGGCAGCGCTACCTCTTTGCCGCGTTTTTCTCCACCGGCCTGATGCTGCCCCTGGGCTATGAGTTCGGCTTCCAGAAACACCTGCATGTGGTGCACACCCGGCCCCAGGATTGGGAGACCCCCATCTATGATTTGAGCCATTACATCGCCGGGGTAAATCGCATGAAGAAAGGCTGCCCCGTGCTCCTGGAGGAAGGGCCGATGCTCCGGGTCAACCCCCCGGGGGAGCCGGTGGTGATGCTGCTCAAATCCCGGGGGAAACAGCGGGGCCGGGTCCTGGCGGTGATCAACGCCACCCGGGAAGTCCAGCCCGCGGCCATTCCCGACTTGGCGGCCTTCTTGGGAAAACCCCGCCGGGCCTGGCAAGACCTGACCCCGGACATGGTGCCCCTGAAGCTGCAAAAGACCATGGAATTCCCCCTGCTGCCTGCCCGGCTGCGGCTGTTCTGTAACCCCGAAGCCCCGCCCCTGCCGGAGCAGTAGCGGCGCACCCGTTTGTGCGCCCGTGAGCAGGGCGGACACCTGGGCCCGTCCCTACAAGAAAACATCCTCTAAAGGAGCCCCTGTTGACCCAAGCCCTGGCCGGATATAACGAGCACGGCCTTTTCCTGGCCACGGACAGCCGGGCCACCCGCTTTGACGCCGGGGGGCAGGCGCATTTTTTTAACGTGCCCAAGCTCTTCCCCCTGGGGCGAAACTGCGCTATTCTGAGTGGCGGCGCGGGCGTGAGCGTGCCCCTGTCCGTGGCCCTGCAGCGGGAAATCGCACGCCGCCGGGGGCTCACGGACCTGGAGGAGATTGCTGAGTTCGCCACTTCCTTTTTCTCCCGGGGTTATGAAATCCACCTGCAAAAAAACGGCCCTGAGCCTCCAGGCTTCCGCCACCTATATTTCATCCTGGCGGGCTATGCTCCGGAGAAGCCGCGACCCGGTTGCCAACTGCTGCTTTTGGGAAGTGAGGAAAACGAACTGCCCCTGCGTCCGGCGCCTGTAAGCAACCTGGTGGTCATGCCCCGGAACCTGGGCATGGAGATGCGGCTTTCTAAGGCCCTGAGCGCGGGTTTAACCCTGGAGCAACTGCTGGCCCTGAGCCAGGAATTTCTGGAAAAGCAGGCGCGGCTCAAGGAAGAGGTGGGGCCGCCGTATTATTACGCCACCATCACTTCTGAGGGTTATCGAGCCATAACTATTTGATAAATCATTCTAAGCTGAAAGCAGAGCACTGCCCGCCAATTCCATGGACGCCATCACCCTCATTCAGCAGCTCATCAACGGCCTCTCCCTGGGCTCGCTCTATGCCCTGATCGCCATCGGCTACACTATGGTTTACGGCATTCTGCGGCTCATCAACTCCGCGCACGGCGACCTGCTGATGGTGGCGGCCTATATCGGCATCATGGGAGTAGGGCTCTTCAGCTGGCCCTGGCCGGTGGCTTTCGGGCTGGCCGTGGGCTTGACCGGTTTTCTGGGGGTGCTGCTGGAACGGGGCGCTTACCGGCCGCTGCGCCGCGCCCCCCGCATTTCGCTGCTGATTTCCGCCATCGCCGCCTCCTTTCTCCTGGAGAATTTGGCCCTGGTGCTGGCCGGAGGCCGGGCTAAGCCGTTTCCGGCGCCCGCGGTCTTTACCGGCGTCTTTCAGTGGGGCGGGCTCTTCATTCCCCGCCTCAGTTTTTTTATCCCCGCGGTCACCGCGGTCCTCCTGGCCCTCCTCTTTTTCACCGTCTACCGCACCCAGATCGGCCGGGCCATGCGGGCCATCTCCTGGAGCCTGGAAACTACTTCGCTTTTGGGCATCAACGTCAACCGGGTCATCGCCTTCACCTTCCTGGTGGGCTCGCTTTTAGCCGGGGCCGGGGGCCTGCTCTGGGCCATGAAATACCCTCAGGTCAACCCCTTCATGGGTATCCTGCCGGGGCTCAAGGCCTTCATCGCCGCGGTGCTGGGGGGCATCGGCAATCTTACGGGCGCAGTGGTGGGCGGTTTGCTGCTGGGACTCCTGGAAATCCTCATCGTCGCCCTGTTCCCGGCCTGGAGCGGCTACCGAGACGCCCTGGCTTTCGGCCTGCTGATCATCCTCCTCCTGGTCCGCCCCACCGGCCTGATGGGGGAGACGCTGGGAGAAGAGAAGCTTTAGAAGCAGGGGTCAGGAGTCAGGGAAAAATACTGACATCTGAGGCTCTTGCCAAACTATTTTTGTCACCCTGCGCAAAGAATTTGGCAGGCTAATGAAAAATGGTTGTGGCGGCAGATGACCAGCAGTGCTTATCCCCCCCTTTGCAAAAGGGGGTTAGGGGGGATTTGCTAAGGGCCTGAAAATACCATAAATTCCCCTCTTCCCCAGGGGGACTTTAGGCATCTTATTTTTTATGAGGCCTTGAATTTCCAATGTTAGAGCTAATCTGTCAACAATCTGATAGCAGCTGGCCCCTTACCCCCGGCCCCTGGCCTCTGGTCCCTGCTTCCAAGGAGTTCTTGCCATCCGCAAAGTCTTTCTAAATATCGCCGCCCTGGCGGTCCTGGTCCTCCTGCTGGCGGCGGCGCACCACTGGGGCGACGAATATCAGGTGCGCCTGCTGAACAATATTGCCGTATTCATCACCCTGGCGGTGAGCTACAACCTGATCAACGGGGTGTGCGGCCAGCTCCATCTGGGGCCCAATGCCTTTATCGCGCTAGGGGCTTACACGGCCGCGCTCCTGACCCTGCCTCCTGCCGAAAAGGTGGCCAATTTTCTGATTACTCCCCTGTTTTGGCCCCTGAGCCAGATCACCCTGCCTTTTCCCCTGGCCCTGCTGGCCGGGGGGCTGGTGGCCGCGGCCTGCGGTTTTCTCACCGGTTTTCCGGTCTTTCGGGTGCGGGGGGATTACCTGGCCATCGTCACCCTGGGCTTCGGGGAGGTGGTGCGGGTGCTGGCCAACAATCTCCAGGGGCTGACCAACGGCCCCCTGGGGCTGAAAGGCCTTTATCCCTACACCAATCTCTGGTGGTCCTGGGGGGTGGCCGTGGCCACGGTGGCCTGCATCACCGCCCTGGTCAACTCCGGTTACGGGCGGGCTCTGAAGGCCATCCGGGAGGACGAAACCGCGGCCCGGGCCATGGGCCTCAATGCCTTCCGCCACCTGCTACTGGCCTATATCCTCAGCGCCTTTTTCTTCGGGGTGGGCGGCGGTCTGCTGGCCCACCTGATCACCACCATTTCCCCGTCGCTCTTCACCTTTTTTCTCACCTTCAACCTGTTGATCATCATCGTCGTGGGGGGCTTAGGGTCCACCACCGGTGCGGTCCTCGCCGCCATCCTGTTCACCGCGGCCGGGGAATGGCTGCGGGTGGTGGAGGAGCCCCAGGTGCTCCTGGGGTTGCACATCCCCGGCATCCCCGGCATGCGTATGGTCATTTTCTCTTTGCTGCTGTTATTGGTGATTATTTATTGCCGCCGGGGTCTGCTGGGGAGCCGGGAGTTTTCCTGGGGTAGTCTTAACCGCTTCTGCAGGCGTTTGCTTAAATATGATGCTTCTTGAAACCCGCAATTTAGGCAGGAGCTTCGGGGGTCTCCTGGCCCTGGACGAGCTTAATCTTAAAATTCCCGAGCAGGGTCTCTACGGCCTCATCGGCCCCAACGGCGCGGGCAAAACCACGGTCTTTAATCTCTTGAGCGGTTTTCTCCAACCCACCCGGGGGGGAATCTTTTTCAACGGCGTTAATCTCGCGGGCTTACCGCCGGAGCAGGTCACCCTCCGGGGCATCGCCCGCACCTTCCAGAATATCCGCCTGTTTGGGGAACTTAGCGTCCTGGACAACGTCCTGGTGGGGTGCCAAGGCCGCAGCCGGGCTGCCTGGTGGCAGGCGGCGCTGCGCTGCCCCGGCTATCTCCAGGAAGAGCGGGAATTTGTGGCCCGGAGCAGGGCCTTGCTGGAAGAAGTGGGCCTGGCCGCAGCCGCGCATGATAAAGCCGGGCAACTGCCTTACGGCCACCAGCGCCGCCTGGAGATCACCCGGGCCCTGGCCACGAACCCCCGGCTCCTGCTTCTGGATGAACCCGCAGCCGGCCTCAACCCCCAGGAGACCCGGGAACTGATGGACTTCCTCCGGGCCATCCATCAGGAGCACGGCCTCACCATCCTGGTGATCGAACATAACTTAAGGCTGGTCATGGGGCTGTGCCAACACCTGACGGTGCTGAACCACGGCCTCACCATCGCCGCCGGCCCGCCCGCAGAAGTGCGCCGCCACCCGGAGGTGATCCGGGCTTATTTAGGGAAATAATCCAAAAAAGAATGAAAAACTTAACCACAGAGACACAGAGAGCACAGAGGATCACAGGGCAAAGAAATCATTTTATTTTTGGCGCTGGAAGCGCCAAAAATAAAAAAATCTTTTCTCCTTGTATCTCTGTGTCCTCTGTGCCTCTGTGGTAAAAATTCCTATGCTTGAGATTCTCGATTTAAAGGTCTCCTACGGCGCGGTCAAAGCCCTGGACGGGGTCAGTTTTTCGGTCCCCCGGGGGCGGATCGTGGCCCTGCTGGGGGCCAATGGCGCGGGCAAGACCACGGCCATCCGGGCCATCAGCGGCCTGGCGGCCCTTCAGGCCGGGCGCATTCTCCTGGCCGGAGAGGAAATCCAGGGGATAGAGACTCATGCGATTATCCGCCGGGGCCTGGCAGTGGTGCCCGAGGGCCGTCGCCTCTTTGCCAACCTCACAGTGCAGGAAAACCTGCTCCTGGGGGCCTATTTCCGGAAAAAAGAAGCCTGGCTCCCGGACCTGATAAGAGTTT
Organism: Deltaproteobacteria bacterium; assembly: GCA_021817645.1. Lineage (GTDB taxonomy): Bacteria > Desulfobacterota > Desulfobaccia > Desulfobaccales > 0-14-0-80-60-11 > SURF-52. The sequence goes on along the minus strand of JAKAGH010000113.1, from coordinate 1,299 downwards.
ACTACCTTTTTCCCCGCCTGCAGGAACGCCGGGACCAGGGCGCCGGGACCCTGAGCGGCGGCGAACAGCAGATGCTGGCTCTGGGCCGGGCCCTGATGTCCCGGCCCCGGCTGCTGCTGCTGGATGAGCCCTCTCTGGGATTGGCCCCTTTGATCGTCAAAGAGGTGTTAAACATTATCCGCCAGCTTAATGAGGAAGGGGTCACCATCCTGCTGGTGGAGCAAAACGCAGCCGCGGCCCTGGAAATCGCCCATTACGGCTATGTCCTGGAAAACGGCCGTCTGGCCCTGGAAGGCACCGGTGCGGAACTGCTGGCGCACCCGCACCTGCAGGCCGCTTATTTAGGAGACGGGGTTGACGGCCCGGAGACTTAACCCCTGCCTCTGCACCCTCCACTCCCATTTTCCAGACTCATCTCGCAATTATCTTTTATTCTGCGCCGAATTTGGCGATCCCCGGGGTTTCTAAAGTAGGGGCGGACCCGCGGGTCCACCCTGGGGTATGCTACATAATCGCTATGACCTTTAAAATCACTGGTTTTTGCACCCCCCTTTGAAAAAGGGGGCAGGGGGGGATTTGAATTAACTCCCTCAAATCCCCCTAAACCCCCCTTTTTCAAAGGGGGACTTTAATACCCTGTGGGCTCAGGGCTTCATCCGCTTCGAGGCCCCCAGAAGCCATTTCAAAACCTCCTTTTCTGTCATCCTGAACGCAGTGAAGGATCTCAACGCTTCGAAAATACTAGATTCTTCGCTGCACTCAGAATGACAGTTTAGGGCATTTTGAGGTTTTGAAATGGCTTGTAGCGTTTACGAAGCACCACCACAGAGATCAGAGGACACCGGGAGGAACCTTATGGAGACGCAACGATCGTTGGCCAAGAAAATCGCGGCATACGGCGGCATCATGGTCTTTATCGTCATGGCCCTGGAAGTGATGATCATGATCAGCCCCTTCGCGTTTTTCTTTTACTCGGTTTTCAGCCCCTTGTTCAATTTTCTGGGCCAGCACGCGGCCACCCGCTGGGCCACCATGTTCTTCCTGCCCCATATGATCCTACCGCCCACCACCTTCCTGAAGGTGGTGCGCATCACCGGCTCCGTTCTCTTTGTCGCCGGCTTTCTGGGCTTCAGTATCTGCGCCCTGCAGGTCTATTTGGGAAAAATCTTTAAATGGGGCATCGCCGCCAAGGGGCTGTACCAAAAAATCCGGCATCCCCAGTACCTTTTGCTGGGGGTCTGGGGCATCGGCATGGCCATCCTCTGGCCCCGGTTCATTGTTTTGGCCAGCCTGTCGCTG
>JAKAGH010000112.1 GCA_021817645.1 Deltaproteobacteria bacterium | reverse complement strand
CTGGAAGTACTCCTTGAACAGGATCTGCAAGAGGTGGCGGTAGCGCTTGTAGACCCGGGCCCGGCGCTTGGAGGTGTAATTGACGTAGATCAGCCATTCAGAGATGGGGGGCATCCACACCTCGCCCCCCAGGGCCTCGATTTCCCGCACCGCGTTTTCATTGGCGAAACGGTTGGCCCGGGTATAGATTTCGCCGATGATGCCCACCCGGGGCTTGTCGCCCGCGCCGTTTAAGGCCACGTCATCCAAGGCCAGCCGGGCTGCCCTCAGGGTCGCGGGCAGGTCTTTGCGGTCCCTAAGGGTGTGGTGGACTTTCTCCAGGTAGTGCCGGTAAACCTCATCCGTATCCCCGGCGTTCCGCTCGTAGGGCCGGGTCTCCCGGAGCTTTTTCTCCAGCAGGTCAATGGCCACCACGCCCCGCCAGGCGATGCGGGTGTAATCGTCCCCCACCATGCCCAGTTCCTGGTACATGGTTTCGCTCTGGTCCGGGGCATAGACCGGCATCTGGGGATAACCCAACTCGTCCAGGACCAGGCGTTGGAAACGGTGGTACTGGCCGAAGCGGCAGGGCCCGTCGCCGGATGGCATGAAGAACGCACTCTTCTCCGGGTCGAAGTCCGGCCGGTGTGTTAATTTCGCCAGGTCCCCGGTGGTGAGGATCAGGGGATAGCACTCCTTGCCGGAGGTCAAACGGCGGCCCAATTCCAGGGTCTCTTCGTTCGATTCCGGCAGCGCCTCCGCCTCGCCCCCGCAGGCCTCGAACGCCGCTACCAGGGCCAGGACGTGGTCGGTCATATAGGGCAAAAAGACTTTGCGCCGCTGGGCCGCGACCACCCGGTGTTTGAAGGGGGAAAGCCTCTCTTCCTGGGGTTGGGGGGTGACGTTTTTCAGGCTGTCCAGGAAGGCCTCCAGCCGGGTGATGGCCCCCACGTCCGCGGAATGCTCGTCGATTTCGATTTCCAGGTACGGTTTGCCCCGCATCTTATCCCTGAAAAAATGCTGGATGAAGGAGTCCGGGCCGCAGCCGAAGTTGGTGATATAGATGCCGTATAAGCGGGGGTCTTGGCGGATGAGGGAGGCCGCACCCAGGATTTTCTGGCCGAAGCGCCAGTACATGGGCTTGATTTCCTCCAGGTCCGCCACCTGATCCAGGGGCAGGAAATCCATGGGCAGGCCCTGGACCCCCAGGGTCCGCAGCTTGCGGTGCAGATTGAGGTTCATGCCCGGGTCCAGGGCGTTGTAGGGGCGGCCGATGAGGACCATGAGCCGGCCGTCTCCGGGCAGGGACTCCATAATCTCCCGGCCCCGGTTTTCCAGGGCCCGGTAATAGTTCTGCTGCGCGGCTTCACCCCGGCGTAGGGCCCGGTCCACCCGTAAAGTGGAAACCCCCACTTGTCGGGCCAGGTCTTTTAAGCCCCGGCGCAATTCCTGGCGGCCCCGGCCGAAGTAAAGGACCGGGCTGAGGATCTGCGCGCCGTAGCGGCTGAAATCAATGGTGGAAGGGGCCACGGATGATAAGGTCTGGGCCATGGGGCAGACCACCCCCTGGCGGATCTCCGGGTTGGGATTGGCCATATCAATGATACTGGGGAGGAAGATGCGCTTCACCCCCGCGTCCAGCAGGTCCAGGATGTGGCCGTGGGCCACCTTCACGGGGTAGCAGGGCTCCGCGGCCAGGCATTCCACGCCCTTGCGGATCACCTGTTTGTTGGTCTTCTGGGAATAGACCACGCTGAAGCCCAGGTCTTCGAAAAAGGCCCGGAAAAAGGGCATGAGCTCCTGGAAGAACATGGTCCGGGGAATGCCGATGGTGCCTCGCGTCCCAGGGCGAGGCTCCTCGGAGCCATACAACAGATCTTCCCGCTCTTTTACCAGGTCCGGCAGGTCCACCACCTTTTGGGCGCGGCCTACTTCGTACTTCTCGCAACGGCTACCGTAAAACAGGGGCTTTTCTCCTTCGATCTGCACCTGGCGGATTTCGCAGCGGTTGGGACAGCCCTGGCATTCAAAGGAACTGATATTGTATTGGCGCTCGCTCAGGTCGAAGCCCTTGAACTGGGACTCCTCCCAGTCGCGCTCCCGCATGGCCAAGAGCGCCGCGCCGATGGCCCCGGTGACGTCGTGGTGGGGCGGCACGGTGATGGTCTGGCCCACCACCTGCTCGAACGCGGCCACGATGCCCCGGTTGGCCGCGGTGGCCCCTTGATAGAAGACGTTGTTCCCCACCTTGCGATCTTCCACCACTTTGTTCAGGTAGTTCTGGACGATGGAGTAGGAGAGGCCGGAAACCAGGTCTTCTTTAAGTGCGCCCCGCTGCTGGTGGTGCACCAGGTCGGATTCCATGAACACGGTGCAGCGCTCCCCCAGGGGCACGGGCGTTTTGCTGGCCAGGGCCAGGCTGCCGAACTCCTCCTTGATGGAGATGCCCAGCTTTTCCGCCTGCTCCTCCAAAAACGAGCCGGTGCCCGCGGCGCAGACCTTGTTCATCATAAAGTCCACAATCGCCCCGTGCTCCAGGCTGATGAACTTGGAATCCTGGCCGCCGATCTCAAAGATAGTGTCCACTGTGGGATCGAGAGCCGCGGCCGCGGTGGCCTGGGCGGTGATTTCATTCCGGACCACGTCCGCGCCGATGAAATCTCCGGTGAGGTAGCGGCCCGAGCCGGTGGTGGCCGCGCCCATGATCCGCACCCGGCCCGCGAGTTTGCCGCCCACCCGTTTGAGGCCCTCGGTGATGGCCTCCAGGGGCCGGCCCGCGGTCAAGAGGTATTCCCGGGCCAGGACCCGCATGTCTTTGTCAATGACCACCACGTTGGTGCTGATGGAGCCCACATCAATTCCCAGGTAGGCTTCCGTGTTACTGCCCATGGGGGGCAGAGGGACCACCGCGTAAGCTTCTGCCCCCAGGGCCGCGGGTGGGGTCAACGGGGCCAGGGAACGGTGGGCTTCCTGTTCCCGGTGGAGATAATCCTGCAGGGCTTGGAGCTTCAGGACGAAATCTGCCGGGGGCTGCTCCTGCACCGTTCTGATGGCGCCGACGGCTCCCAGGGCGCAGAAATGGGGCGGGATGATGAGGCCGGCTTCGTCCAGGTCAAAGACCTGGCGGAAGGCCTGGCGTACTCCCAGGTTGTGGGCCACGCCCCCCTGGAAGGCCACCGGCGGGGTGATGGTCTTGCCTTTGGCGATATTGCTCTTGAGGTTCCGGGCCATGGCCTGGCAGAGCCCGGCGATGATCTCGAAGTCCGGGGTGGCGCCCTGCTGCAGGTGGATCATGTCCGTCTTGGCAAAGACGCTGCAGCGTCCGGCGATGCGGGGCGGGGTGGTGGACTTGAGCGACAGCTCGCTGAACTGCTCGATGGTGTAGCCCATGCGGTGGGCCTGCTGGTCCAGGAAAGACCCGGTGCCCGCGGCGCACATGGTGTTCATGGCGAAGTCCTGGATCACCTGGTGGCCGTCTTCGTCCACCACCAGGAGCAGCTTGGCGTCTTCGCCCCCCATGTCGATGATGGACCGGGCCTCCGGATGGAAATGATAGGTGCCCCGGGCCTGGGCGATGACCTCGTTGACAAAGACGCCCCCCAGAAGCTCGGCCAGGACCTTACCCCCGATGCCGGTAAACGCGGCCAGGCGGCATTGTTGTAAGGGGAAATCAGGCTCCAGGGACTGAAGCAGCTCCAGGGCCACCCGGGAAGGCTCCCCGTGATGGCGGCGGTATTCCTCCCGGAGGACTTCCCCCTCGGGACCCAATACCGCCAGGTTGACACTCACCGAACCCACATCCATTCCCACATCGAACTTGTCAGGCATAATTCGCATCCCCCGAATGCTGGGTTGTTTGTCGTAGAAATAAATTATTAGATCAGTATTGTTGACTTCCATTTAAAGCAAAAGGCTCGAAAAGAGGAGTTATTTCCCCCCTTTTCTAAAGGGGGGGTAGGGGGGATTATATATGCGCCCCAAAATCCCTCAAAATCCCCCTTTGCAAACGGGGACCTTTTTTTCTCGTTCCCAAGTTGCACTTGGGAACGCAAATGGCCGCCAAGCTTAGCTTGGCATGCAAGGCGTTCCCAAGCACAGCTTGGGAACGAGCCGCTCAAGTTCCTGCGAACACCCAAAACCATGAAAATCATGTAGGGTGCGTCTCACGCACCATTTTTGGCGCCTAAGACGCGCCCTACGGGAGACATTTTCAAAGCAGTTAAGAAAATCTATTTATTGTTTTGCCTGCGGTAAAATGCTTGTTCTTGATATAGACTACGGTCAATCAACCCCGCCTCACAAAGCCGCTCCAGCCTCCGCTGCACCAGGTCTAGGGGCAGCCCCAAGACCTGGGCCACGTCCGTGGCGGTCATGGGCCGCCGGGCCAGCATGGCGATGAAGCGGGCGTCGCTCACCGCGGTCTCGGCATTGGCAGGCCGGGGGCTGGAGGCGATGACCGCCGCTCCCGCCCCGAAAAACGCGGCCACGGCCTGCATTTCCCCCGGGTCCAAGGGCTGTGCGGATTTTTTCACCCCCGGGCGCACCGCGGTGTTGAGCTGCACCTGGTCCGGGGCCAGTGGCCGGATCACCCGTTTTAAGGCGCTGAGTTCTTGCTCGGTGTCGTTCAGGCCCTTCAGAACCATGACCTCCAGCCAGATGCGGCCCCGGTATTCCCGGCGCAGGGCCGCCAGGCCCTCCAGTAGCTGCGCCAGGGACTGTTCCGGCAGGGGCCGGTTGATGGCCCGCCAGGTCTCCTCAATCGCCGCGTCCAGGGAAGGCAGAATCACGTCCGCTCCCGCCAGGTCCCGGCGCACTTCCGCCAGGTGCAGCAAGGCCCCGTTAGTCAGCACCGCCACCGGCGTGTCCGTCAACTCTTTAATGGCCTGGATGATCCGCGCCAGGCCCAGGTTCAGGGTGGGCTCCCCGGAACCGGCCAGGGTGATGAAATCCAGCTCCTGCCCGCCGCTTTTCAGGTAGGCGGTCAGTTCGGCGATAATGGCCCCGGCCTGATAATCCAGGCGCGTCAAAGTCTTGCGGGTAGTGGGCCCCACCTCGCAATAAATGCAGTCATAAGGGCAGGCCTTCCGGGGGATCAGATCGACCCCCAGAGAGCGTCCCAAACGCCGGGAGGGAACCGGTCCGAATAGATAAGTCATATCAATACAGTTCTAGTTTTCAGTTTTTTGTGAAAAGAAAATGTAGGGTGCGCCCTGCGCACCATAAAAAGCGTGGTCTTAAAAACACCCCAACTGGCATTGAATGATCTTGATGCGCAGTTCGTTGAGCAACTCTCCCATTTCCTTCCGGGAGATTCCCAATTCTTTGGCCAGGCTCATGGCCGCGGGGCAGGTGATTTTTCCCTCCGGCGCGGCGGTCTTGATTCGGGCTTTAATTTCTTCTGGGCTCATGTCTGTTCCCGTTTACCAAATAACTAGTATAGTCAACCGGGGCCTACAAATCAAGAAATCCCACCCCCGGTCAAAACCCGCCAGCACGCGGCTGTCAGGGTCTCGCTGAGTTGCGAAAGCTCCTGGGTGATGCGGCTATAGGCCTTAAAGATCGCCACCTCCAGCACCACCCCCAGGACCATGGCCGCGGCCAGTTCCACTTCCATCTCCGGCACTTCCCGGCGCGCCATGCCCTGGGCAATGACCTTTTGCAGCACCGTCACCGCGGTTTCCATCTCCGGGGTCACCTTTTTGAGCTGGGCGTGCTGGGCCAAAAGCAGGTAGCTGAAGAGCACCGGGTCCCGGTCGAAAAAGGCGCAAAACTGCCGGATCATGGCGGTCAGCTTGTCCTTCAGGGTCTCGTACTCTTCCTGCAGGCGGTCCAGTTCCCGGGCAAAATCCAGATAATTGGTGGAGAACAGCTCCCAGGCCAGCTGGTCTTTGCTCTCATAGTGGCGATATAAGGTGCCTTCGGCAATCCCCGCGGCCCCGGCAATGTCCCGGATGGTGGTTTCGGTGATGCCCTTCTCCACGAAGAGGTGGAGAGCAGTGTGGGCAATCAATTCTTTGGTCCGGGAGCCGTCGCGCATAGTTATCCTAATGTGAGCGTTCACTCATTTATTAAGAAATTAATTGCCGGCTGTCAAGCCTTTAATCCGCGTTTATCGGCGTCCAGCGGCGGTTAATTTTTTGCCGCCGATGCACACCGATGAACGCAGATACACGCCGAACCTGTTCATACCCGGCCAAATTTGTGGTAGGCTTAGCGCATCAGCGAAATAAGGAGGAAAAGCCTTGAAGGTACTGGCCATTTCCGGATCGCCCCGCCCCCAGGGGAACACCTATCATCTGCTGACCGAGGCTTTGCAGGTTTGCGCCCAACAGGGCCTGGACACGGAGTACATCTCCTTGCACGACAAGCAAATCCTGCCGTGCCAGGCCTGCCTCAAGTGCGCCAAGGACAAGAACCGCTGCGCCCAGGAAGACGATTTTATGCCGGTGTATGAGGCCATGGCCGCGGCCGACGGCCTCTTGGTGGGCTCTCCGGTCTACTTCGGCTCCGCCACCCCTAACCTCATGGCGCTGTTGGACCGGGCCGGCTACGTGGCCCGCATGGGGGACAACCCCTTTTACCGCAAGGTGGGCAGCCCCGTGGTGGTGGCCCGCCGGGCCGGGGTCAATTTTACCTATGCCCAGCTGCAATTATGGTTTGTCATCATGGGCATGTTCGTGCCCGGCTCCACCTATTGGCCCATCGCCTACGGCCTCAAACCCGGGGAAGTGGCCCAGGACGCGGAAGGCATGAAGACCGTCGCCACCCTGGCGGAAAACACGGCTTGGCTGCTGAAGAAATTGGCTTAGGAAGAGCTTTTGGGGGAGAGAGAGGGGGAGCTTCTGCTCCCCCTCATCAGTGCTGACTCTTCAGCCGGCGTTATTGCGGGTGACGGTCACCCCGGGGGTGATCCCCTGGTAATGGGTGCCATCACCCCTGACCGTGTTTTGGTCCAGCAGCGCCGGTTGAGTGGTGGAGACTCTAATCCCAGTCTGGCCGGCATTGGCCGTGACGGTATTGCCTATGACGCTGGCCGCGTCCTGGCAATAAATGCCTTTAACGGCGTCTGAAACTTCATTGCCCATGACCAATGAGGAGGAGCCGGCATAAATACCGCCATAGCTGCCAACGCTGCCGGGACCGATAACCACATTGTTGGTAATCGTCCCGTAATCGTCGATTTCTATGCCGACGCTTGCAAAATTATTGGTCCGACAGCCGCTGATGATGCCTTTAGAATCAATATAAAAGCCGCGAACTGACGTGGCGCCCCCGCTGGCCTGGCAGCCCTTGATCAGATGGCCGCTGCCCCCTAAAAATACCCCGGTTTCATTGCCCTCCGCCCGGATATTGATCACCCGGTGGCCAGTCCCGGTTGAATAGCCCTCGCGAATGCCGATCTGCCAGCCGCTCAGCGTGCCGTTGCGGATCTCCACATTTTGCCTGCCGGTCATAGAGATCGCGTAGTAGGTGCTGCCGGGGCCGGTGAGGGTAAAGCCCATGAGGTCGAGGGTGACGTGGTCGCTGGCGATGGTAATGCCGTGACCGCCGGAGTATGAGAGGTTACTTCCCAGGTAATATGATCCCGGGTTGCTGATGGTGAAAGGTAGGCTGGTGATTCTGATGCCCAAGGGGCCCCCCGGATAAAAATCGCCGTCAGCCAGAGCCGCGGGGCCTAACAGGACCGCTCCCAGCAAGAAGACCAGAGATAATTTTCTTTTCATGATCTTGCCTCCTTTAGCAGCGCAAACCGGCCAGTTCGGTGGGCCAGTGGTTGGTTTTTTTGAAGTCCACAGCAAGCCTTGCCCAGCAAGCCTCAGCCGCCGTTCGCCCCCCAGACCGTGGCGGCGCTGCCGGGGCCGTAATGGGTGCCGGCGCCGCTGACGCAGTTTTGATCCAGGACGTCGGGTCTACTGGCGTCAGTCGCAGGGACAATGCCAGTCTGACCTGTGCCGCTAGAGACGGTATTACCGGTTATGCTGGCTCCGCCGTAGGCGCGAATGCCAGTACCGCAATTGTTCACCTGGTTGTGACGGATAGCCGCGTTGCCAGGGGTATTAATGCCAATGCTGCAATCGGACACCTCATTGCCGCTGACTACCCCGTAGCCGATACCTATGCCGGTATCGAAGTCCCCCACGGTACAGCCGCTGATGGCGCCACCTCCGATAGATAGACCCCAGCCCGAACCAAAACCTCCCGGATAAGCTGTGCAACCCTGGATCAGGTGGTTAGTGTGATTAAGGGAAATGCCCGTTTCATTGCCCACCGCCCGGACCCCGATCACCCGGTGATTGTTTCCTGCGGCACTATATACCCCATGAGACCAGCCGGTCAGGGTGCCGTTCCGGATCTCCACGTTATCCTGATCAGGGATATAAACTGCCCTGTATGAGGAACCTGCATATGAGCCGGTGAGGGTGAAACCCATAAGATCGATAGTGACGTTATCGGCATTGACGGTGATCCCATGGCCGTCGTTATAGGAGAGGTTGCGGGTGAGGTAATAATAGCCCGGGGTGCTGATGGTGTAGGGCAGGCTGCTGATACCGGTGCCTACCATCGGGCGTCCTCCGACGACATAAAACCCTTCCTGCGCCGGGGCGGAAGCGGGGCCTAACTGGACCGCGGCCAGCAAGATGGCCAGCAATAATTTTCGATGCATGATTTTGCCTCCTCGGTTCGGTAGGAACACAGCTTGCCATGTGACTGGTATCTCAGCCGCCGTTCGCCCCCCAGACCGTGGCGGCGTTGCCGGGGCCATAGTGGGTGCCGGAGCCGCTGACGTTGTTCTGATCCAAGAGCACAGGATCACTACTACCGCCTAAAGTCGGAGAAATCCCGGTTTGAGCGCTGCCGGCGGCGGCGACATTACCGATGATACTGCTCTTAGCTTCCGCCCCGATGCCGGTGACGCAACCGCTCACCTGATTGTGGCTGAGGACAGTGCGTCCAGTTGAATAAATCCCCAAAAGGCTGCAATCAAACACCACATTACCGCAGACCGTGCCACTGCCGACAACTATGCCATACCTAAAGCCTCCCGCGGCACAACCGCTGATGGTGCCTCTGCCGTCTATTTGTATGCCTACAGTGATGTCTTCACCAAATCTGCCTCGAAAGGCCGTACAACCCTTGATCAAATGGCCATCGCCCTTTAATTTTATGCCGTTGGCATTGCCCACCGCCCGGACGCCGATCACCCGGGACGCCTTACACAGGGGGGACCCTTCCCCAATTCCGCAATTCCAGCCGGTCAGGGTGCCGTTCCGGACCTCCACGTTCTCCCGGCCCACACCGATGTAGATGGCGCTGGCCGACGAACTGACATTGGGGCCGGTAAGGGTGAAACCCATAAGGTCGAGGGTGATGTTGTCGGCATTGACAGTGATGCCGTCACCGCCGGTATAGGTGAGGTTGCCGCCCAGGTAATAGTAGCCCGGGGCGCTGATGGTGTAGGGCAGGGTGTTGATCCTGGTGCCCGGCATCGGACGCCCCCCAACGACATAAAAACCGTCTTGCGCCGGGAGCGGGGCGGCG